>JADLAF010000039.1 GCA_020848375.1 Ignavibacteriaceae bacterium | reverse complement strand
TGTCGCGGGTGGTTTCCTCGGCTCCGCTCGGAAACCGAAGTGTTTTCCGGTTCCCGAGCGGAGTCGAGGGAACGGGTGGATGTGTTGCAATACGTCGCGGGTGGTTTCCTCGGCTCCGCTCGGAAACCGTATGGATGTGCGGAATTCGGGCGAAGTATTGTATCGCCTTTGCGAAATAATTCGCTGATATATATTATTATTCATTGTACATTGTTTAAAGATTTTTCTGCGGTGGTCATTTTAAGTACTCAAAGGACAGCAGGGACATAAACAACAGCAAAGACTCAGGCGGAATAAGCATTTCTTAATTCACAATTCACAATTCACAATTCATACTTCCAACGTATGCTGTTACTTCTATTTCGATGAGCATATCCGGGTCAATAAGGCCATTTACTTCTACCATTGTGCTTGAGGGTTTGCAGTCTCTGAAAAACTCCGCGTGAGCCCGGCCAAATTCATCCCACCGTGATATATCGGTAACAAACATTCTGGTTCTCACCACGTCACACATATCTGCCCCTGCTTGTTTTAGCGCCTTTTCAATCTTTGTTAGAATAAACATGGTCTGGTTAAATGCGTCTCCGTGATGAAGGACAATACCATCATCGGTTGCGGTGGTGCCCGCCACCTCAACCCAGTCCCCGGCTCTTACAGCCCGGCAGTAGCCGAACATTTCTTCCCACGGAGCTCCTGAGGTGAATCTTTGAATCCGTGTCATTAAATGATTACTCCTGTAATGTATATTTAGTCTGAATAAGTTAAAGCTCGTTTTCCGGTGCAATTTTGAACCGGATATCGTAATTTAGTGTTTACTTATTTGTAAATACATGAACTGACAGAAAATTATCAAAAAAAATATCAAGGAAATATCTCTATGCTCAACGCAAATTTAGAAAAAGCGCTTAATAAACAAATCAATGAAGAATTTTATTCATCTTATCTCTATCTTTCCATGTCTGCCTGGTTTGAGAGCAAAAGTCTGCTCGGTTTCGCCAACTGGATGAAACTGCAGTCAAAGGAAGAATATCTGCACGCTGAAAAATTCTATAACTATGTTTTTACCAAAGGCGGTCAGGTAACACTTGCCCCTATTGCCCAGCCCAAGACCGAATGGAAGAGCGTTCTGGATGCTTTCGAAAACACCCTCGATCATGAGCGTCACATTACCAAGTGCATTAATGACCTGGTTGACCTATCTCTTGCTGAAAAAGACCATGCTACCGGTGCATTCCTCCAGTGGTTCGTAAATGAGCAGGTTGAGGAAGAGGCAAACGCCACCAAGATTCTGGATGACCTGAAAATGATCGGTGACAACAGCTACGGCATCTTTATGCTCGACCGCGAAATGGGAACCCGCAAACCGGAAACTGAAGCAGTAGCCGGAAAAGAATAACTCTTGTTTTAATTAGTAATGAGTAAGTTGTAATTAGTAATAATTACACTTACTCATTTTTTATTTGTGTTTATTGGTGCAATTCGTGGCTTTAACTTCTGTATAATCCGCGATCCCGAATCCTTCCTTCCGCCTCCTGCATCACACCGGAATAAATTAAGGAAAACAAAGAACATGGAAGAAACTCATTATTACCATACATCAGTAACCTGGAAACACGACCGCATAGGTCAGATTGACGCTCCCGTTATGCCCCCGATTGAGGTAGCTACCCCGCCGGAGTTCCCCAAAGGTGTGCCCAATATCTGGTCACCGGAGCATCTTTTTGTTGCCTCAGCTAACATTTGTCTGATGACCACGTTTTTATCTATTGCCGAAAACTCAAAGTTCGATTTTATCTCTTACAAAGCGAATGCTACCGGTAAGCTGGAAAAAGTTGACCGCACCTTCATGATTTCAGAAATCACTCTTGAACCCGAAATTCTGGTTGACTCCCTGGACAAAGTAGAAAAAGCCGAGCGCCTGATACAAAAATCTGAGCAGCATTGCTTAATTTCAAACTCCATGAAAACTAAAATTATCTTACAGCCAAGAATCATAGTAAAGGGATAGATTTTCCAATGCCGATGTATGAATATAAATGCAATGACTGCTCCATTAAGTTTGAGCAGTTTCAGAAATCACTCACCTCATCTGAAAAGGTTGAGTGTCCTAAATGCCGGTCAGAAAAGGTTACTAAACTCTTCTCTGCCTTTGCCGCAGTGGGAACTTCCGGCGGCTCTTATGAGTCAGATTATTCAGATTCCTGCTCTGCTCCGGGCGGAGGGTGCTGCGGAGGCGGAAGTTGTTCGGTAAATTAGAAACCATAAAAAAAGGTCTTATGAAGAATCAGAAATTTTTATTCACTTTTCTTATTGTTGCTGCAGCGTCTGTTTTTTACTTTGCACAGTCAAAACCGGAAAAAAATATGAGCGTTGAAGAACTTAAGACAGCATTAAAATCAGACAAAAATCTTCTCATTCTTGATGTCCGTACTCCGGGTGAACTGGAAGGAAATCTGGGTCAGATTGACGGTGTGGTAAACATTCCTGTTCAGGAGCTTGAAGAAAGAGTAAATGAACTGAGTAAACACAAGAAAAAGAAAATTGCAGTTATCTGCCGTTCGGGTAACCGTTCGGTTCCGGCTACAAATATTCTTATAAAGAACGGCTATGATGCTTACAACGTCCCCGGCGGAATGATCGCCTGGCGCAACGCGGGCAACTAAGCCCTTTTTTATATATATTCATATATATCCGGTATTGCACCACGGTGCGGTACCGGATTTTTTTTGAGGGGAAGTTAAACGCAGAGTCAGAGCAGAGTAAAAGCTAAGTGACGCAAAGTTTTAAAACTTAGCGAGTCTCTGCGTAAACTCAAGCTAAACTCTGCGTAAAATACTTAGCTGCGTCACCCCGGTTTCTTTGAACACTCATCTAATTTCTAAAGCCATTCCTTCACTCATCAATGCTTAAGCCAGAGCGCATCCGTAACCATACAAACCCCGCCGTAGCGCTTTAGTATGGGGCGGAGTGTTTCCTCAAGCTCGTGCTCTTTGCCCGGTTCTGTTGTTGTGATGATAAGGATGTTTTTAGAAATGTCAGAAAGTTCATCTCCTGACTGCCAGCCGCGATCACCACTGCCGGTTACGTCCTGTATTACAGAGTAACCGGTGATGTTTCTCTCACGGAAAGAGCGCATAATTTCCTTAAGTGCCGCAGCCGGAGTTATTATTTCAAATCGTTTGACCTTTTGCATAAAATACTATCCTGTCAGTAATTTAACCAGATAAAGATAAAGCGGAAGTCCCGCTATTACATTAAACGGAAATGTTATGGCAAGAGCCATAGTTACATATATACCGGGGTTAGCGTCCGGCAACGCGAGCCGCATTGCAGCAGGCACTGCTATATACGAAGCTCCCGCGCAAAGCACAGTAAAGAGGAATGCATCTCCTGTGCTCAGGTTCAGCAGCCAGGCAACCCCCAGCCCGGGTATCGCCTGCACCAGAGGGATGACCAGAGCAAACATCACCAAGGTGAGACTAATGGTGTTGCTCGCCTTAATCCTTGAGGCGCTCACCAGCCCCATATCCAGAAGAAAGAGGCAAAGAATCCCCTTAAACAAATACTGTACAAACGGAGCAAGATCTGCCTCACCGGATGTTCCGGTGACCATACCAATAATCAGACTTCCGGTAAGTACCAAGACCGAGCCGTTAAAAACCGCTTCCCTGATAAGCTCCTTAAGAGGCAGCCCACCTGAGTTGGTACTGGTTTTTCGGCTCATCACAATGCCGGAAATAATGGCGGGGGATTCCATCACCGCCAGTGCCGCAACAAGATACCCCGCATAAGGTATCTGAAGCTTTTGCAAAAGCGAAACAGCAGTTATAAATGTAACCGCACTCACCGAGCCGTAAGAAGCAGCTATAGCCGCGGAGTCTGACCGCCCGAAGAAGCGGCTCAAAACCGGATACAGGAAAACAGGAAAAAGAAATGAAAGCAGCAGAGAAAAAACCAGTACCCACACAAGCTGATCACTTATCCCTGTTTTGCTTAGTTCTGTTCCTCCCTTAAATCCGATGGCCATAAGAAGGTATAGTGAAAAGAATTTTGGCAGGGGCTGGGGGATGGAGAGGTCAGAACCAACCCAGACGGCGAACATTCCGAGGAAGAAAAACAGGACAGGCGCGTTTAGTAAATTAGACGCTATTATTCCGGCATCCATCAGCTATCTCATAAGGAGTTATAAATCTGTAAAAGTTACTCCCCTAAAAATACTAAACCGGCTGAATTTCTTGAATTTGAAAACACGGGATTCCCTATTTTGAGCTATTCGGGTGCTTTTTCCTGAATCTGAAAATCTCAACCCGTCTCTGTTCCACACCAAAAAGCCGTTTTCGCATTAAAAACAGGATTTGCACCTTGTTTTGTGCCCTTGGCATGTTTATTGTAATATAATAGCCAGAACCAATTTTTGGACAAGAGAAATGAAAAGCTTAATACAATATTTTATCTTCGTTTTTTTAGTAATCGGACTCTACGGATTCGCATTCGCTAACTACTCAAACACTGGTGAAGAACCTGCTGGTAAAAAGGCATTTGTTGATGCAAAATGTAACAACTGTCATGGCATTTCGAGCGAAGACATTGTCTCCAAGAGCAAAAAGAAAGACAACCCTGACTTATCAGGTATCGGCTCAACACATAAAGCTGATTTCATTAAAAAATATTTGTTAAAGACCGAAAAACTTAACGACAAGAAGCATCCCTCAAACTGGAAGGGTGAAGACAAAGCGCTTGAAGATATCGCTAAGTGGCTGGAATCTTTAAAGAAGAAATAGCAAAGAAACACAAAAGACCCTCTTTTCGCCATCCCCTGGCGATACACACACACGAAAGAAAGAAACCCTCTTAAAGGTCTGCAAAACTCTCATTTTGCAGACCTTCCTCTTTTAAATGAACAATTTACAATGTACAGACTCAAAGTACTGCTCATATATCTCTTCTCCTCCGTAGAAATCCTCTGGTAACATATTTCGATTTTGGCGTAAAAACGCATTTTGTAGTGTGACATCCAAAATGCCAAGTCCTTATTTTACAATACTTTAGTGCAAAACTGTGTCAAACTCAAAAAAATCGGCTCATCTGAACCGCCTTTTTGCAAAGTGGTTTCCTAAACCGTTCGGGAGTATTTTCCGCTGTCCTTCTTCGCTTCAATATACCCGTCAAAGTTCATTGCGATATTACGGATAAGGAGCTTGCCCGGCTCAGAGACGATAATCTTCTCACCATCAATGGCTACCAGTTCATCTTCAATCATTTCGGTCAGTCCTGCCAGTCCGTTTTTAAAGTACTCGCGGAAGTTGATAGAATAAAGTTTACCGGTTTTATCCATATCAAGTTCAAAGTCACACATCAGCCGCATAATAACGTGACGGCGTATATGATCATCTTCTGTCATCTTATAACCCTTGGTCACCGGCAGACGTTCTTCGTCTAATGCTTTGTAATACTCTTTTTCGGTTTTATAGTTCTGTGTATATATATTCTGAAGCTGGCTGATAGCGGTTATGCCCATCGCATAAAGATCTGCTCCGGCGTTAGTGCTGTATCCCTGAAAGTTACGGTAGAGCTTCTTTTCACGCAGCGCAACCGAAAGTTCATCATCCGGCTTAGCAAAGTGATCCATCCCTATAAAGTCATATCCGTTATCGGTCAGTTTTTCGATGGTCATTTTTAAGATGGCAAGTTTCACTTCCGGCTTCGGCAGGTCTTCTTCCCTGATCAGTGCCATGTGTTTTTTCATCCAGGGTACGTGTGCATAGTTAAAGACGGCGATGCGGTCAGGGCTTATCTCAATAATCTTATCAACTGTGCTTTCGAACGACTCAAGCGTCTGGAACGGAAGTCCGTAAATAAGATCAAGATTTATTGAGCTGTAGCCAAGTTCCCGAATCCAGTCAATCGTCTGCCGGGTCATATCTTCCGGCTGAATTCGGTTAACTGCCTTCTGCACTTTTTCGTTGAAATCCTGCACACCCATGCTGATGCGGTTAAAACCGTTATTGCGGAGTGCTTCAAGGTGCTCGCGGGTTAAGCCGCGCGGGTCAATCTCACAGGAGTTTTCTGAATTCTCATGAAACAAAAACGATGTTCGTATATACGAGGCCAGATCATTAATTTCATCCGGGCTCAGGTGTGTTGGTGTTCCTCCGCCCCAGTGAAGCTGTGCAACTTTCCTGTCAGGGAGTATATAACTCCTGAGAAGGTCTATTTCTTTCTTTACATAGTCAACATATTCTGCCACACGGGAACGGTTACGGGTGATAACCATGTTGCATCCGCAGAAATAACAGAGGGTATCACAGAAAGGGAGGTGATAGTACAGTGAAAGATCGGGAAGATGTTCACCATAATTTGATCTGGTGATCTCATCCATGTAGTTATCTGCCGTGAATTCCTCGGTGAAGTGTGGCGCTGTGGGATAACTGGTATATCTTGGTCCCGGACGGTCGTATTTTTTAAACTTCGATAGATCAACTTTATACATATATACTTAATGCTTCTTCTTGTGCTGTTTTTTGTCAGATTTTTTCTCTTCTGCGTGAAACCTGACGCTTTCTTCTTTTACAAAATCCACCAGTGCTTTTGCCTTTTCAGGAGCAATGTCCGGCAGAATACCGTGTCCCAGGTTAAATATATGTCCGCTTCCATGACCATAAGATTCCAGAACGCGGAGAGTTTCCTGTTTTATCTTGTCAAAAGAACCATACAGAATAGTCGGGTCAAGGTTTCCCTGCAGTGCAACACGTTTTCCGATCTTCTCGCGTGTCCTTCCGATGTCAATGGTCCAGTCAAGTCCCACTACATCAGCACCGCTCTTTGAAAGTTCTTTCAGAGCGTAATGAACTCCCTTACCAAATACAATTACCGGTTTCTTTTTATGTTTAATGCCGTCAATAATTTTTTCTATATACGGCAGCGAAAACTCCATATAATCATGGTAGCCAAGGTTACCGCCCCAGGTATCAAAAATCTGAACTGCGTCCGCGCCGGCATCCATCTTTGCTTCAAGATAAAGGATAACAGAGTCAGCCAGCATATCCAGGAATTTGTGAGCGAGAGCCGGATTGTTATATATAAGCCCTTTTATCAGAGAAAAGTTCTTTGAACCTTTGCCTTCAACCATATAGGTTAACAGTGTCCAGGGGCTTCCCGCGAATCCGATCAGCGGTACACGGTTATCAAGCACCCGTTTTGTCATACTGACTGCATCCATCACGTATTTCAATTCCTTCATCGGATCAGGAATCTTCAGCCGCTTAAGATCATCTTCATGTGAAATGGGCTGGGGGAATACTGGTCCTTTTTTCTCTTCGAGCTCAAGATACATCCCCATTGCCTCGGGGATAACCAGAATATCAGAAAAGATAATGGCAGCATCAACCCCAATCAGATCAACCGGCTGTACCGTCACCTCGGTGGCCAGTTCAGGCGTTTTGCAAAGGGTGAGAAAATCGGTTTTTGCTCTTACGGCTCTGTACTCCGGAAGATACCGACCGGCCTGGCGCATAATCCAGATAGGGGTTCTTTCGGTCTTTTCTTTTCTGCATGCTCTCAGAAATAAATCATTTTTTAACAAACTTCTCTCCAAACTTCTAACTGTTGAAAATTTCAATACAATTTCTTGTGTTCAGGATGTTACCTTACACCTTCAATTTTGGCTATTCCTCTTTTTATCTCACTTAAAGAGGGCTTTTCGGGGCAAAAATCATAACTGATGCCTTTTGATACCAGGAAATCACCTGTCGTCCTGCCAATAACCGCAATTTTTATGCCGCTAAAATACCGCTTATCCTGTTCAATCTCCATGAGGGAAATAAAATTACTTACTCCTGAGGGGCTCTGAAAGACTATCCAATCGGGTTTTTGATGCTTTAAGGACTCAATTATGTCTGTAATTGCGTCCTTTTCGGGCATTGAGTTTGTGTACATGGTCACCGGATAAATTTTCTTCCCCCTTTCAACCAAGCCCTTCAGAAGTTCCGCCCGCCCGATAGCTGAACAGGGGAGGAAAAAAGATTCTCCTTCAAAGGACTGACTGTCCAGTAGTCTCAGAATGGCCGCGGCAGTCCCTTCGATCGGAAAGAGTATCTGATCAACACCAGCTTCTTTGAGCATAAAAGCTGTTCTCTCACCCACTGCTATCACTTTCTGGTCAGGGTGCAGCGGAATGAGACCACGAATACCGCAATGCCGGAAGTATGCTTCAACACCAAAAGAGGAAGTAAATACGATGAAGTCTGGCTGCGCCTTATGTGCAGCAATGAACGCTTCTTCATCAACCCGGATTTTTAATTCAATCACCGGAAAAAACTGAACTTCAGTTTCCGGTGAATTAAAAACTGATTCAGTTAACTCTTTCCGATTAATTTCTCCTGTCACAAGAATGAGAAGTCGACCGGTTTTGCTCATGCAACTTTCATAAGTATCTGAATTTCAAACTGATCATTAATCATCCGCATAATCTGAATACCCTCACGCGACTGCGTGCGGATTTCATTCTCATAAATATATCTGAAGAGTGCCTCATACGCTTTACCGATTATTTCCACCGGGTCACCTGAGCTGCTGACGGATACGTACTCTCCCTCAATTCGGTACATAAAGAAGGGCACATCAAGTTTGTAATCTTTTTCAACCAGAACACCTTGCCAGCTTCTTAACTCATCAGCAGGAGTGTTCCCCGGATTGTCAAAGTATATACCAATGATCTGTCGCTCAAGGTAAGGGATTTCCATTTTATCAAGGTAGCCGGCTACCTCTGAAACAAATTCTGATGACCTCATGTAATCACCTCTGAACTCACGGCAGACACAAAGGATAGGAGCTGTTATCTGAATCAGCTCAGCAGTAATAGTTCCGTTTTCCATACAATAAATAATTAGTAATTAGTAATTAGTAAAATCAGCAGCCGTGTAGCCGAGATCCATTAATGGGCAGCCATCAAAAAATCTCGAAAATCCCCAAAACAGGTCAGTGCCAAAACTTCTTGAACCGCGTTAGCCGGTGATCTATTTATAACCGCCCCCTATACAATCATCAACTTGCCTCATTGATTTACCATCAGCAATCTACAATATTTATAATAAAAAGAAAAAGCCGTATCCTTCATTCTGACGGATACGGCTTTATAATCATTTATGCTGTCAGATAGCGTAACCGATACCGAACCGCAGCGCGAAATCAGGTATGGTGAACACTTTTACGCCGATCCGCAAATCATTAAACACAGTGTACTCACGGCTCAGTCCGATTCCTGAAGGAAGAGGTGAACCGAGCAGACTTTTTACATCCTTATTCTGTGCCGGGTCCTGGAATCCCATTGCTATTCCGTCACCAAACATCAGACCTGCTTCAAAGATGTAGTGAGGATCGCGATACCCTGACCACTTACCGAAAGTCTGGAAGAAAAGACCGTCAAAGTCTAAGAACAGCAGCAGACGGGTAGGTATTAACGCCCATCCCCATCCTTTTACTTTGTCGGCCAGTTTAATATTAGCGCCAAATTTAATACCAAGATCAACATCTTTACCGAACTTATATCTGTCATACTCATAAGACATCTCATTCAGATACTTTACAATGTTAAGTGCAAATGCATGATCACCCCACTTATAATCAGCTCCTATCGTAAGCGAGGAGGGGAACTGAAAACGCGTCTTCTGTGTAAATGGGTTGTCTGCTTTAGCCGTAAGATTCGGACGCGCAAGGTCAAGTGAATCAATAATGATATTCAAAGCTTCATCTCCCTCACCAAGCACACGACCGGTCATAAACTTCGGCTGATAACTTACGCCGTAGGCGTTATCATCTGACATTTCAAACTCGGGTATGTAATCATACGCCAGTGAGATATTGAAATTTTCAAACTGATGAAGAATGCCGAATTTTATCCCCCATTTCGTATCATCATAATTGGCTTTTATTTTATAACCAAATTCATTGGTTTGCCCTGATGCAAAATCAATATTCTGATCATTCGGATTGTTAAAATGATATTCCTGAGTTCTGTTCAGAACCATCATTCCGTCAATCTGCATATTATAGTTTATATAGTTGGTTACATTATACTGGGTGAGCGCCAGACCAAAATGAGTTCTTCCGAACTTTGTGTTCAGCAGAGGTGACCCAACACCGAAGGTCATGGCATTTACTCTGAAATAAACATCTGAAGTAATGGTAAGAGCCAGGGGCATATCAAGTCGGACTTCCTGCTCAGAAACCTGCTTCACTGATTCGAGCTTTGTTCTTACACCTGAGAGCACTGAGGACAGCGAAAAATCAATCGGGAAGTTAACCATAAACGCGATCACGGCTTTTTCGTGTACCGGCAGAGAGATTGCGAAGGTACCAAATCCCCCCGGCTGACCAAATTCAAATGAATTGGTTTTTGTTGACTGTTTATATCCGCCAACGGGAAACTTAAAGGTAGTGGTATCTTTCAGAAAGTCATCAGTTGTTTCCTTAAGACTTTCGTCTAAAGTTTTCTTAAAGTCAACTCCAAGCAGGTTTGCGTCAAGACTGAATTTGGTATCAAAGAAAACAAATGCCTTTTCATTCATCAGCCCAAGTTCAGCGGGGTTGGTGAAAACCGCCGCAGCGCCTGTGCTTATAAGCGGTGAAATAACACGGCCAAGCGTACCTGATCCGTATCCGCCGCCCATAGCGCTCATACTGAAGTTCATATTAAAATTAAGCTCGCCTCCTGAGTAGTAGCGCATAACAGGAGTATCACTCTGCGGTAATATATATGGCGCTGAGATGAGCACCGCGAGAAGAACAATATATATCTTTTTCATGACTGCTCCTGTACCTTAAAATTCTAATCCGAAAGTCAGACGGCTTGTGTTAGCCAGACTTTCAATAACGTTCGTATAATCAAAGACGAATCTTCCGCCGAAAATCTTAAACTTCAACCCGGTGCCGAGCACAATTCTCTCATCTTCCACATTGTTGATGTTGTTCTGAACACCCGCGCGCAGAAAGAGGAAGTTAAAGAGGCGTATTTCAGCGCCGCCGCGTATTTTATTATATACATCTTTTGACAGTGTTGGCAGGTAGTCCGCGGTAAACATGAAGTTGTCAGAAATCTTAAACGAAGTTCCGATTACTGACTCAAAAGGCACCAGTTCAGAATAACTTCCTTTTGCTTTAACGGCCGGATTGTCAACTTTTGAGTCCCAGAAAACCGGTGAATAGATATCCTTAAGCATGATACCCATGTTCACCTTATCGTTCACTTTAAAGAGAACACCAATATCAAAGCCAAATCCGTCCGCGGCGCCTTTAACCTGATTAAGCTGTGCCATTGAAATTTCATCCGGCTCAAAGATTCTGTAGTCATCACCCCCGATGGTGTTGTTGCCAAATGAAGAACGGCGGTATTTAAGACTTCCTCCTACTGTCAGGTCTTTCCATACTTTTCTGCCGTAACTGACCTGCACGGTCATTTCAGTCATTGCCTCATCCCCCGAGTAAATAAAGGCAGCACCGAGCCCGTCAAGCCCTGAGTTATAGGGCATTGCATAACCCAGATAATTATATTTCACCAGACCAAACTGATTATGAAATGAGAAGGTCACTTCTTTTGACTGTATATTAGTCAGCCCGGCCGGATTCCAGATGACCGCGTTAACATCGTTTGCGAGCCCTACATAAGCGCCTCCGAGCCCCATGGGTCTTGCGCCGTATCCGACATCAACAAATGCTCCCGCAACCGAGGCAAGCTCCTGAGCCCTCATGCCGGCAGTTATCAGCAGTACTGCCGTTAGTATCTGTAACAGTTTCGCTTTCATTATTATTTCCTGTTCGGTATTAAACTTTTTATCGTAATTCCCGGCTCCGGAATATATAAACCGGAGCCGCGGCTTTATTTCTATTTTACAAGAACAATGCTTTTTAGTTCTTTCACTTCACCTGAACCGTCCTGGGCAATAATCTGGATGATATATCTTCCGTTTCTTGCCATCAGTCCGTCATCAGTTTTTCCGTCCCAGAAAATCTGTTTAATTCCCGCGGAGCTTCCGTAACGTCCGGGGAACTGCAGATCATCCTGCAGCAGTGTGCGAACCAGTTCACCGCGAAGATTAAAGATGCGTATAGTTACGCTTGCCGGCGGTTTAGCCGAATTCAGAAAGTAACCAATCATAGCCGGTGAAACTTCCGGTGAAAACGGACTGGGCATTACTGCCACATATTTCAAGCCAAGCGGCTGGTTTTCGGTAAGCAGTGAGTACTCACCAAATTTTCTGAATGAACTGAATGAAAGATCATTAGCAGCGGTAATTTCCTCTGCTGTTTCTTCCTTTGCCAGTGAAGCATTCAATATACTCCACTCATTGCTGTTCACATCATAATAACCCATCACAATACCGCCGTCAAAAAAGTTAAGTGACTTATCAATCGGCAGACGCAGCGTTGCATTCTTAAGGAGTGAGTCTCCCTTTAACGCAAAATCTGACTCATAACTTATTGAGTACTGGCGGTCTGAAACAACATAGGATGTAGATTTACCGACAGGGTTATAATTCTTTTTGCCTGGTCCGAAAGCCGGTTTGTTGATAGTGATATTAAGCGGACCCGAAACTGAACCCGACTGAATATTCAAGGTTAATCCTTCTTTATTTGTCAGAGTCAGAGCCGAAGTCGGCAAGAGCTGCGCAAATACACTCAGATCGGAAGAGCCCTTTATTCCGCCCACTTTATCCTCAGCGGTAACCGTTACATTTCCGATAAAGGTTGAGTCAGCAGGTTTAAAGAAACCGGAGCTGCTGATGGTTCCCGCTGAAATAGGGGTAAGTGTCCATTGCAGACTGCTTCCGAGATAGACACTGCGCTGAAGTGTGTCAAGACCGGTGAAGGCAAATTGAATACCGGTTGAGGTATTCACAAGTTTATTCGCACCCGAAGAAACTTTTATTTCGCTAAGCGGTATATCAATGCTCTGCAAAGACTGAGTTATACTAACCGATGAACCTTTATAAAGAGCTGTTGCAGTCAGTATGAAACTGCCGTTCTTTGTTGGTTTAATGATCACACGGGTTGAGTCATTTGCATCCGGGAACGAGAAGACCAGTCCGCTCTCCGCACTGCTTTCCCATTTAATCCTGCCGGCCGGATTGGAACCGGTGAACTCTGCGATTAAAGATTTATTGGTACCATCACGCAGATTCAGACTCAGGGCATAATCATCGTCTTTCCTAAGAATAATGTTATCAAGCGAAGGTTCAATGGTTGCCTGAGTTAGAACGCCGGAAGCAAGCGGAGTAACCACATATTCTTCCGTCCCAAAAACTGTACCGGTAGCATTGTTGCGCACTCTGATATAGTAATGCAGCGGTTCAAGCGAGTTCTGTGCGGGTATGGATGCACTCAGCACCTTGTTGCTGAGTGACATATTTAATTGCGCGAACTCACTCTGGTTTTCATTTCTGTAAAATACCGTCCCGGTAAGTGTGGTAATGTTATCACTCACATTGACCGCAATGCGTGTCGCGCTGTCAGAGAGCACACGGGTAACTGGAATATGCTTATATCTGAATCCGATGCTTCGGGTTACTTTGGTTGTGTCAGCAGCCAGATTTATCACAAATTCACTTTCTGCCGGGACCATATACCCCTCAAGCTCAAAAGCGAACCGGTAGCTGCCAGCCGGAAGCCGGTTTGACGAAGCATATAAACCGGAATTTGATGTGATATCCTGATTTTCCGTTCCGTCTGGTTTAATAAGCGTAACCTTAACGTTCGGAAGTGCCGTTACACCATCGGTAACGGTGAAGGAAATCTGACCGCTTGGCAGGAGGAAGTTTCCGGCAGAAACGGTTGTGCCAATCTGTGATGCGGTAAATCGCATTATTTTACTTTGTGCAACAAGTCCCGGCCCGGATATGGCAACAATATAGGTTGTTGTATCTGAAGTGCCGGAAGAAACCGGAAGATTGCTTATGGTAAAATTACCTGAAGTGTTTGTTACCGTAGTAAAGGTATTTGATGAAGTTGCGGTAATAGTAATATTTGCAACACCTGCTCCGCTGAAAAGAACACGTCCGGTTACTATTGATGATGCTTTAACAAGATCATAGTTCTTATTATTTAAGGAAGCACCGGCTGCAATAGTTAAGGTTTCAGAAGCAGTAACGTATCCGGTTTTTGAAGCGGTAATAACTGCCTCGCCTGCCGGAATATTACTTATGGTATATGCACCGTTTGCATTTGACTCCGCTGAGAAGAGCTGACCGGTTGCAGTATTACGAATGGTAACCAGCGCCTGTCCGAGTGCTGCTGTAGATGAGCCGGACACACTTCTTACCACACCGGCAATAGATGCTGTGTTGCGGGTCAGAACAAAGCTCTCACTTACGCTGGCTCCGCTAGCAACTGTAACTGCTTTTTCAGACGGAGAAGATGTATAGCCGCTCAGATTAGCACGCAGTATATATCCGCCTGAAGGTATATTCTCAAAGCGAAGATCACCGACAGTTGATGTGGCGCCATTGAATACTCTTGTTCCGTCATTGCTGACTAATGTAACGCTTACATTCTCAAGGGGCGCGGAAGTGTTGCTTCTGGCTGAAACATTTACCGTACCTGAGTTAACCGTTGCGGTAAAGCTAATGCTCTGACTGTTGCTTCCGTCAAGATTAAAGTTTTGCGTTGCCGGGCTGAAGGTAAATCCCGTCTTGACAACAGATATTGTGTAACTGCCCGATGTAAGATATTCCATCCGGTAGTCACCCGTGCTTGACGAAATTATTGATCTGTTTTCACCGGTGGTATTATTCACCAGCGTAATGGCCGCGCCATCAGTTCCGGCATTACCAGAAACCACTGAAGTGCTTACTCTTACAACCAGAGTCTGAACAGGAACGCTTGTCGCGCCTGCCGCGATATTCAAATTTATCGAATCGTTTGCATGACCTTCACGGAAAATTTCAGATGATAAGCGGTAAATTCTTCCGGAGCTGACTGCCGGAAACTCAAAAGCGCCCTGAGAGTTTGCAACCGTAGTATATAGTGCATCCTCAGCCGCAAGTTTAACATCCGCATTAAAACCAAGTGCAAGTCCGTTCTGATTAAGAACTGACCCGGTTACCCGGACTGTATTTGGTGTAAGCGGAATAAAAACATTTACCGTGGTTGTTAAATTAACATCCTGTGAAGATGACGCATATCCGTCAGCACTTGCAGTAAGGGAATAAGTGCCCGGTGCTAAACCGGAGACCGTAAATTCACCTGCTGCATTAGTAACTGCATTTCCTGATCCGCCCGCACCACTAACGGCCACAACAGCATTAAGAATACCATTGCCCGCAGGGTCGCGAACTGTTCCGGTTATGGTTGAGTTGTTCAGCGCCATATCATTTATGTTAGCCGAGCCATTAAGTGCTGTTGTGGTTAACGTTACATTCACTGTCTGCGATGAGCGATACCCGCTTCTTGACGCGCTGATGGTATATGCACCGGTTGCAAGACCGGCTATTTCGTACGCACCAATTGAACCGGTAACCGCTGAAAAAGCGGCACCCGATGCGTTCACGGCTGTTACCGTTGCGTCCGCTACTCCACCGCCGCCGGTCATAGTTACCGTACCGGCGATTTTTCCTGCAAGCGCATTTAAAGTTGAGTTAACAACTCTTGACTGTCCGTCATTCAGAGTAAATGAGGTCAGAACTGAATCTGAATAACCGGGTAGACTGAATTTAAGAGTATATACTCCGCCAATTACTCTCTGCAGGGTATAACTTCCGTCTGAACCGGTTGTTGCAGTAGCGCCGCCGGCATCACCGGTCAGATTGACCACAACTCCGCTGAGAGAAACTGAAGCATTACTGCTTACAATACCGGTAACCAGCGCAAAATTTTCATTTAAGTTAAAATTGATATTCGTCAGGGACTGACCAAGCGCAAGAGTAATAGCAATGCTATCCCTTGTATATCCGGGTCTTACTGCACGGAGGCGGTAGCTTCCGGCGGCAGCACCAACAGTATATTGACCGTTTAGATTTGTTATAATCTGTTCAATAACTGCACCCGATGTCGGGTTTACTAACTGAACCGTAACACCTGTTAGTGCCTGCCCCGCAACACGCACCTGCCCTGCCACTGATGAAGGAACAGCGTTCATTGTTCCGTTCAGAGTGTTTGAGCTTCCTGCTGAAAGCAGCGCGGTTGTCTGTGAGTTGGTGGCATAACCGGTTGCGCTGAACGTGGCAGTATATATCTTTCCTGCTTCTACTGTCAGAGCATACTCTCCGGTGATACTGGTGACAGTACTAAAAGTATTATTTGCATTTGCATTATCAACCAGACTGACGGTTACCCCTGACAGCGGAAGATTGTTAGAACGAACTGTTCCGCGCACAATTGATGTGTTTTGTACAAGATTAAAGTTGTTGTTTGCACTCGTCTGACCGGGACCGATAACCGTTGTATCCGTAGCAGAGGTGATAAAACCCTGACGCGATGCAAATTTACTCCACGTACCGGGAGATAAACTGAATGAATAGTCGCCGGCAGAATTAGTAACAACCGTAAAGGTTGACACACCATTGGTGGCAGTTACTGTGGCTCCTGGAAGGGGCTGACCCACGCTCGAAACGCGACCTGACATCACCCCCGCGTTGGCTGACATCTGGAAGTTAATTCCTGATAATGACTGCCCGGGGTTAATAGTTACGGTAATTGACTGTGGAGTTACATATCCTGAACGGGTTGCAGTTATGGTATGTGTTCCTGCGGGGAGACTGAGTGTATAAGTACCTGTTGAAAGCGTTGTGGTTGTTGCGACACCCTGAACAGACACTGTAGCTCCGGCTAATGCCCCTCCGCCTAATGCAGAAACATTTCCTGAAATTGAACTTGGGTTTGGTGTCAGAGTAAAATCAACGCCTGATACCGTCTGTGCAACACCCAGTGTTAACTGCACCGCGCTACTGGGCGTATATCCGCTCTGAGCGGTGCTTATGGTGTATGAACCGTTTTTTAAACTGAGTGTATATTGACCGTTGTTGCCTGTTACAGCGGTTATGGTTTGCCCTGAAACAGGAGTAGCAGTAACAGTAATTCCGCTCACCGGAACCTGCCCAGTCGTGCCGGTTACCTGATAAACAAATCCGGTTACCTGATTAGCACGAGGCACAAGAACAAAATTCTGATTTAAAAGATTACTTCCGGTTGACAACGTTATTGTTCTGGGAGCAGGGCTTACAAAACCAGTCTTGGTTACTTCAAGCACCCAGTCACCCGAAGATATATTAAACGTGAAATCACCCGCGCTGTTAGTAGTAATTGTCTGAACTTCTGTTCCTTTGGTTGCCTTAACTGTCGCGAGCTGAACCGGTGCATTTTCATCATTGATGACTTTACCGGAGATGGTTGCCGCGTCAAGAGTGATTACAATTGGTGATGAAAGAACGATCTGACCGGTATCAACATTTACCTGTACAGCGGAGTTTGATATATATCCAGACTTAGAGGCAACCGCGCTGTAAGAACCCTTTGGCAGGTTAAAACTGAAAAGACCGCTTGAAGAGGTGGTGCCGCTTGTCACTGCACCGGTTAAATTATTGGTAAATCGTACTGTGGCTGCGTTTACATTAACATTCGCCTGATCGCGGACGTTACCAGAGACAATAGAAGGAAGCGGCCTCATTACAAAATTTGTTTCAGTAAGTGTAGTCTGACTCAGAGCTACGTTAACGGTTGTATCAAGGTATCCTTGTTTCTTTGCCGTAAAGCGGTAAACATCATGCGGAATTGAGTCAACATAGGTTGAACTGTTTGATACTACATACGCAACGGATGGTGTATATCCGGATGTGGTAGAGGCAATATTAAACTCAAAATTGGTTAACGCTGTGTTGTCAAGAGATGAGGTTGCTCTTACTCTGAACTTTGAGGTTGGCACTTCATAGAGAAACAACCGGCTAAGACTCGCGCTGCCCGCTCCTGTTATTGAGTTCGGAACCACAAACCACACATATTTCCCTTTAATCAGATTAAGCCGCGCGGGAAAATCAAGCACGTTATTTGTCGTGGTTCCGTTCCACAAGGGTAGATCAATTTCCTGATTGCTTCCCGCGAATTGTGTAACACGGTTAAAGAGATATACTGTGTAACTATTTGCATTCGGAACTACATCCCACTGAAATCTGATTGTCGGCGAAGCAAAAAATGTTGCATTAGCTGCCGGCGCCACCAAACTGGGAACAGCAAGTGAAGATGATGACTGATAGGTAAATGTTGTAATACCGCCGAATGCCGTGCTCGCATAAGCGATGTTCGTCTGATCATACATATTCAGAACAGTATAATAGTACGTGGTACCTGAAATAAGCGGAATGGCAGACTGTGTGAATGGTGTATAGGGACTAATAGTGCCATACTGAGCTGAGTTGCCGGATGTTATATAGTCCCAAACTATATTAGCACCCTGCACACTCGGGTTACCGAGGGAATCTGTTCTGACAACAAACGGAGTGCTTGAAACTATAATCCAGTAAGCAGTAACACCGGGTATAGCATTCCACTGAAAGTTTGGTGTTGCATTGGTAATTGTTCCCTTAGGTGCACTCGGTGTGGGTGCCAGTGATGTTTCAATAACAAACTGCACTTCGTTTGAATAATCAATAGTGCCCGGGTTGCTGTTGAAATTTGACTGAATGCCGGAGAGGGTTGTCTGGGCTGAGTTGGTAATAAGGCCGTAATATCTTCCGACCGAGAGGTTTAGCGGGCTTCCGCCTGGAGTTATGGTACCAGTTGTTCCTGAAACTGTAACAGAACCAAGACCATAATTTCCGGAAGAAGTCCCTATCTTAAATTTATTGGATGTTCCTGTGAGACTCTTCGTCCATTTAAGAACCATCTGACTATTTGTCCCGTAGAAAACTTTTATTACGGGATTACTGTTTCCCGTATTGAACCCCCGTGGTGGTTCAAGTATCATTGTCTGCGACAGGACAAAAGAGGTCAGTAAAAGAAATCCAAAAAAGAATTGTGATACGAAAGCGGATTTTCTCATCGTTCTGCTCTTTTATTAAATATGCAAATATTTCAATTCAAAGTCATACATATTCCCGGAACACACAAAAACGGGGAATATTTAACACCCTAAATTTAGTCCGAAATTCATAAATAACAACGTAGTTTTATTATTTTCCTGCTTTAAATCTTTGCGGTTTTGACCGCTGCTCAATAGTCATACTTCTTTCTCAGTAAAACATTCATAATTCATGAAACACTTGCTTTATATAACTCTGGCTTGTATCATTCTCATCGGTGAGTGCAAAGCTCAGCAGAAGGTAACTGCCTGGAAGGGGGCACGCATCTATACGGTAGAAGGATTGGTAATCGAAAATGGTGTTCTCCTTGCCAAAGGCGGAGTAATTACTCAAATCGGCGCTGAGGGCTCGGTTTCGATTCCGGAGGATGCTGAAATAATTGATGTTCGGGGTAAGGTAATCATCCCCGGACTGATAGACACGCATTCCCATATCGGTAACGGCGATGGCGGCGATGCATCTTCCCCCACCCATCCTGACGTCAGGATATTAGACAGTATTGACCCCCGCAGCGATACCTTTATGAGGGCGCGGTCCGGAGGTATCACCACTGTTAACGTCATGCCCGGCTCGGGCCACCTCCTGAGCGGTCAAACGGTTTACCTGAAACTGACCCGCACCGGCAAACTGCAGGATATGCTCTATTGTGATGACCCGTTAACTGGAATCTGCGGCGGAATTAAAATGGCTAACGGAACAAACTCCTTACGCAGCGCACCGTTCCCGGGTACCAGGGGCAAGTCTGCCGCCATCGTAAGACAAATGTTTGTAAAGGCACAGGAGTATAAAAAGAAGCTGGATGCCGCGAACGGAACTCCGGATAAGATGCCCAAGCGCGATCTTGAAATGGAGTCACTGGTTCAGGTACTTGAGGGAAAGAAAATTGTCCATCACCACACTCACCGTAACGACGATATCCTTTCGGTCATCCGTCTGCAAAAAGAGTTTGGCTTCAGGGTGGTGCTGCATCACGTTACCGAAGGATGGGTTGTGGCTGATGAAATCGCAAAAGCCGGTATCCCCTGTTCTATTATTATGATTGATGCCCCCGGCGGAAAAATGGAAACAGTAAAACTCGCCTTTGAAAACGGAGCACTGCTCGAAAAAGCCGGCGTTGATGTTGCTTACCATACCGATGATTATATCACCGACTCACGCCATTTTCTCCGCAGCGCTGCTCTGGGGGTAAGAGGCGGTATGTCATTCGATAAGGCCCTTGAATCACTCACCCTGGCAGGAGCCAGAATGCTTGGACTCGAAAACAGAATCGGATCCCTCAAATCAGGCAAAGACGCTGATTTTGTCATTCTCTCCGGCGAGCCCTTCAGTGTATATACTAAAGTTGAACAGACCATTGTTTCAGGCGGTGTGGTATTTGACCGTTCCAAGCCGCAAGACTACAACTATGCAACCGGTGGCTACCGCGTTTATAAAGACCTGTTTTATGATCACGTTCACGAGGAAGAGAGATAACACGATGAGAAACTTTTTCATAATTCTAATGGTTCTCACTTCTTCACTTTCCATGGCACAGATAGCCGTCAAAGGGGAAACCGTATATACTATGGACGGCAAAGTTATCACTAATGGCGTTGTGTTGATAAAAAACGGGCTGATTGAAGCAGTCGGTGCAGCATCAGAAATTACCATACCGGGGGGATATACAGTTTATTCAAATAAAATTGTGACCCCCGGCCTGATTGACACCCGCACCGTGATGGGGCTGAGCGGTCTGTATAATCAGCCGCATGATCAGGACCAGCTTGAAAAATCAGACCCATTCCAGCCGGAGCTCCGTGCCTTTGATGCATTTAACCCGCAGGAGGAACTGCTTGCATACGCCCGGCAGTTCGGTGTTACCACTATCAATACCGGACATGCACCCGGAGCGCTTGCCTCAGGGCAGATGATGATTGCAAAGACCTGGTCCCCCGATCAGAAGGCAAACATTACAGACTCAGTCAGTTATGTTGCCTTCACCCTCGGCTCCTCTGTGGCTAATATATATAAGAAGCCGGGCACCCGCGCAAAAGGAATAGCGATGCTCAGACAGGAACTGATACGCGCTCAGGAGTATATAAAAAAGAAAGATGATGCACCTCGCGATCTGAAAATGGAAACTATGGCTGCAGTTCTGCGCGGAGAAATTGGCGCTCTGATTACCGCAAACACATCCGTTGAGATACTTGCGGCACTGCGGCTTGGGGAAGAGTTCGGAATTAAAATCACTTTGGACGGTGCAGCAGAGGCATCAGTAGTTCTGAAAGAAATAAAAAAGGCCGGCGTTCCGGTTATCCTCCACGCCCCCATGGCACGCAGTTACGGCGATCTGAAAAATGCCTCACTTGAAACAGCATCGCTTCTGAAAAAAGAAGGAATCCTTTTTGCCATTCAGAGCGGTTACGAGGGTTACGTACCCAAGACCCGCATCATTCTTTTTGAAGCAGCACTGGCAGCATCAAACGGACTGGGGATGGAGTCTGCTCTCGAATCAATAACCATAAACGCCGCAAAGATACTCGGCATTGAAAATAACGTTGGTTCAATAACCACAGGCAAGCAGGCAGACCTGGTGCTCTATAACGGTGACCCGTTTGAATACACCAGCAAGGTCTGCACCGTTATTATAGATGGTGTGGTTGTGTCAAACGAATGTAAGTAATGCCCTTGTGTAATTTAATCGGGTAGGGCACAGCTTGAACCGTCCTGAACAAGTGCAAACACTATTCAGGACAGTTTAAGTTGGTTAAAAGTTTTTCTCATTTTTTATTTAAGCACTACGAGTTTTTTAGTGAGTTTTGTGCTTTTGTATTGCAATGTATAATAATAAACACCTGAGGGAAGATTATCGCTGCTGATACGTATCGAGTTAACACCTGCGGGCCGGTTACCCTGTTCAAGAATGGTAACTTGTTTACCGAGGGCATCCCAAAGCCCAAACAAAACCTCCCCCGTAGCAGGAATAAAATAACGGATTTCAGTGCTTCCGTTAAACGGATTTGGGAAATTCTGATCAATTACAAATTCATTAGGCCGCTCAGGAGTATCTTCCTTCACTGAGGTTAATCGGTCATTGGTAATCTCACGGAAATACACACCATTTCCATACGTTGCGGCATAAATATAGGTGGATCCGAAAAAAAATCCTAACTGAACAGTTTTCATGACGGGAACCTGAGAAGCTTGCGGCATACCTTTGCTGAATTTAGTCCAGTTTTGCCCGTTGTCACCGCTTCGGTATATTCCAAATTCTGTACCGGCATAAAGAATGCTGTCATTAAATGGATTAACAACAAGTGACGTAATGGGAACATCGGGAAGCGGTGTTCTTCCTGCTCCGAATCCTCCTGAAAAATTAAGCCATGATTGTCCGCTGTTTGTTGTTTTGTATAATCGTTCACGATTCAGGTTCCCTGTCATGCAGGCAAAAGCTACTCTATCTTTAGACGGATGTGTTACAATCCTGTACACCGCAATGGTTTTATTGATTGAATTGGAGCGTTCGTACCAATTCCCGCCCTCAAGCACCCTTATTTGTTTGTTTGTATAATCGGGGGTTGTTTGGCTTAAAGCGGCATAAAGAGTATTCTTGTTAAAATTAAGGGCAATGCTGCTGACCTGCTGGCAGGGAAATGGAGTAACATTTAGCCGCTGCCATGCTCCGCCCTGAGTGGACCTGTACACATAAAATTTGTTGTTGGTAAAATACCGAACCGTAAAGTTATCAAGTGCCTGGGCAATAACATCGGTGTACCAATGGTATGAAGGAGTGTCTATGCCTTCATCTGTATATCCTAACCATGCTTGTCCAAAATTGGTAGTTCTGCCATATCTCCAGGACAAAGGCCCGGGGAAGAGTCCGAGCGAATACAGATATTCATTTTTATTGTATGGATTAAAAGCTACACCCCCTCCGTCACCACCAGGTCCGGTTTTCCATTCGCTTCCTCCTGCAGAATAGATATTACCGTTATCCTGTGTACCGCCTGCAAAATTTGTACCCGATCCAATATCAAAAAACAGATATTGTGTAATGGGAAAAGTGTTTGCTGAAAGAGACCATGTTTGCCCATTGTTTGCGGAATAAGCAACACCGCCGTCATTGCCAATATATACCTTACCATCCGGTGTGAATTCAATAGCACAGATATCCGCGTGCATTTTTGCGCCGGCAAAAATAGTGCTGTTTCCATCAGCATAGTTTTGCCAGTTCACTCCGCCATTTGTTGAACGAACTAATTGTGTTGAACCTGCAAATATAGTATTGGGGTTGGCTGGATTAACGCCTATCTCACAAAACAGAGGTCCATTACCGAGCAATAAATCAACATTGGGCAGAAGGTTCGTCCAGTTTGCACCCCCATCGGTGGACTTAAAGACTCCGTAAGTTCTGTTTGTATAACGATTAATTGCATGAAGGTAAACTATTTTTGCATTTATGGGGTCTAATGCTAATGATGCTCTTCCTATGGAATCACCAAAGACAGCCGTGTGACGCCGGGTTAAGTTAAGCAATGAACCGGTTGATATATATACACCAAATTGCGGACTTACCACATAAAGTGTATCGCCAGCTTTATTTGAAACAAAATCAGTGCATACAAATTGAGTAAACATATTACTCCAGCTTATTCCACTGTCGGTAGTTCTGAAAAGTCCCCTCCCGGTTGCCGCGTATGCCCTGTTTAGGAGTGAGGGAATAAACCTTAACTTATATACTTCAGACGGGGTATTTCCAAAAATAACAGACTTATTCCAGCTTGTGCCGCCGTTAGTTGTGTAATAAAATCCGTTGCCTGCCCTTACGCCACCTTCGCCGGTACCGATGATTATTTTATTTCCATCTGACGGATTATTGTCAAAACTGCCGATTGCATCAACAGGAATTTTATCGGTCGTTAAACTGATTGGAGCAAGAAAGCTTGTCCATAATCCTCCCGTGCCAGCAGATATCCGAAGCAAAGTACTTTGTGTGGGCGGACGGAGATCGGTTACTCTGCCTGAATAATAGTCTAAACTGCTGAAAGTATTATGCCTCAAGCCGTAGGGTCCAATCAGTGACCACTCAGTATCAGACTCTGTTTCCGGCTCGTTAGGCATTTTCTGTATTTGTGAAAGTATTGCGTCAATCTGCTCAACGCTGTACTGCGCAGAGTCTGACTGGTGCAGGAACTTATAATACTCCTGCTGTGCAGTATAACCTCTTCCCCCCTTCTTTTGTATCTTTGACTCACTATTCTGTCCAGCCGGATTGAGCATAACCAATACCAACGGAAGAACTACACAGGACGCAACAAACAAAACACCTCTCATAACCTGCCTCTTAACGTTATAAATCAGTGAGCAATATACTACCGGATACAGATTGAAACCAAATAGCCGATTCTTTGCCTGATACCTTACGTTTTCTGGTGTTTACTGCATTCATTCGTAAGAAAATTTGCAGTCTTAAAATCTGCCGTTTGTAATGTTTCAGGATTAATGCATTTTGCCCCTTCTAAAAATTTCCAGTTTTTGGGATTATTAGTAAGTACGTCTCAGAAATTCAGATTCGTACGCTATTATCACAAACCGGTAATAATTACTTTTTGTTTTTCAACCTTACCATGAGGAAACACAAACGTGAACGCAGAGATTATTGTTGCTCTGTTAACTCTTGTCGCCCTTGAGATTGTTCTCGGGATTGACAACATCATTTTCATTTCCATACTTTCATCCAAGCTGCCAGCCGAACAGCAGGCAAAGGCACGGATAATAGGGCTGGGGCTGGCACTGGTAACCCGTATCTTACTTCTGTTTTCCATTACACTCATCATGAAACTTGTAGCTCCGCTTTTTACTGTAATGGGTAATGAAATTTCAGGGAGAGATGTAATTCTCATCACCGGAGGTCTGTTCCTGATTGCAAAGAGCACTCACGAAATTCATGAAAAGCTGGAGGGAGAGGAAGGCGCGGGGGAGAAAAAAGTTACCGCTTCATCTTTTGGCAGCATTATCGTTCAGATCGTTTTACTTGATATTATTTTTTCACTTGATTCGGTTATTACCGCCGTTGGGATGGTCAGTGAAATATGGATCATGATTACCGCGGTGGTTGTATCCATTGTGTTTATGATGTTCTTTATGGCCAAAATAAGCGATTATGTTAACCAGCGCCCGACCATTAAGATGCTGGCGCTCAGTTTTCTCATGCTCATCGGGGTCACGCTTGTTGCAGAAGGAATTGAAACGCACATCCCGAAAGGATATATATACTTTGCCATGGCTTTTTCCTTCTTAGTTGAAATGCTTAACCTCCGCACCACTCGAAGGAAACAAATTGAACCGGTGAAACTGAGAACACAATTTAAGGAGGTATGACGGATTACTCTAAACGGTCTTCATTTTAACTATCCGCGCCGAAATTCTTTGCGTGCCATGTCTAAGAATTTTTGATAATCAATGTAATCCATGGCAAAACTATTAATCAGAGTCATCCGTTTAATCCGCGATCCTATTTGTGTTTCAGCGTGTAATTCATGGTCCTAATCCTTATATTTGTCCTTATTTTCATTAAATTCAGACTCGTTTGAAGCCCTTT
The DNA here is from genome assembly GCA_020848375.1 of Ignavibacteriaceae bacterium. Taxonomy (GTDB): domain Bacteria; phylum Bacteroidota; class Ignavibacteria; order Ignavibacteriales; family Ignavibacteriaceae; genus H2-BAC3. The sequence continues at coordinate 35,390 of JADLAF010000039.1, read as the reverse complement.
TTTAGCGTTAGCATCATCTTGTTTTTATCCCTTATCCTTGTTTCCTGCCAAGAGGAGGGACCTCCTGTGCTTCCAGGATTGGATAAAAGCACCCTCCTGATAAACACAGAGCCCCAAAATGCAAATATCATTGTTAACAACAGGCTCTCCGGAAGAACCTCTCCGGGAGATTTTTCAGAACTTGAGCCCGGCTTCTACCGTATAGACCTTAACCTCACTCATTATCTTGATACCACCTATTACTACCTCATAAAACGCGGGATAACTGATACCATCACAGTTGAGATGCGCGAAGATCCCGCATTCTGGTGGCAGACTTTTGACAAAAGCACTCATCCTATCCCGACAAACTCATTCAACAAAGTGCTGATTGACTCAGCCGGGGTAAAGTACCTCAGCGCTACCTGGTTCGGGCTGGTGGTTTTTAATAATGCTGTCTGGACAAATTATACAAGTACAAATTCGCCGCTGCCCTCAAACATGATAAACGATATGCACAAAACAGGCAGTGTTCTCTGGCTGGCTACTGATGCAGGGGTTGCACGGTTTGACGGCTCGGCCTGGACGGTTTATAACACTGCTAATTCCGGACTTCCGTCAGATTACATCAACGCGATTACCTCAGACAGACAGGGTAGAATCTGGATCGGTACCAACACCGGCGGTCTTGTTGCTTTTGATGGCGCAGCATTTCGTATATATAACACTGGCAACTCTGACATTCCCTCGGACAGTGTTTCCGCTCTTTTTGCCGATGCTGATGGGAATATCTGGGCCGGCACGTGGGGTGTGGGTATATATAAGTTTGACGGCACCACATTTGAATCCTTTAACAACTTCAACAAAGGATTGGTCAGTAATTTTATCCGTCAGATTACCGCCGACCGGAACGGTAATATCTGGATAGCCAGCGGTAACTACAACGGAGGAGGCGGTCTTACCCGTATCACCAACGGCTCGCTGAGCAATATCACCAGGTTTAACTCCGGATTCCGCAGCTCAATAGCAACCTCTATCACTTTTGACAAATACAACAACCCCTGGGTAACCACTGCTGATGCCGGACTTATGTTTCGTGATGGCAGCAGGTGGAGGCAGTATATACGGGAAAACTCCGGTATGCCGTCCGCATCAGCGCTTTCGGTCGCCATTGACGTTGACGGAAGCAAATGGGTGGTTTCTGATTTCCTTTTAAAATATATCGGCTACAGGTAAGCAAATATCATGGATATATACAACTATCAGCTACTGGTAATAGGCGGGGGCTGCGGCGGGGCGTCAGCGGCTATTCAGGCGGCGCGGCTCGGTATCAAAACTCTCCTGGTTGAAGAAACTCCCTGGCTTGGCGGTATGGTTACCGCAGCAGGTGTTTCAGCTTTTGACGGAAACAAATATGCAGTGGGCGGGGGGATTTTTGCTGAACTGAGGTCAATGATTGAAGACTACTACGGCGGAGCAGATAAAACGTTCACCGGATGGATTAGCTTAACCTGCTTTGAACCAAAGAAGGGCGCAGAGTTTCTTCACACGATTGCCTCAAAAGAAAAATCGCTTGATATCTGGTTTGAGTCATCATTAGTCAAGCCGCTTCTGGACGGAAACCGCATAACAGGAGCAGAAGTAAAAAGAAAAGACGGTACTGTAGTTCAGGTTAACGCAGCAATAACTATTGAAGCAACCGAATTTGGTGATCTTCTTAAACTTGCCAATATACCTTACCGCCTCGGACGTGATGCGAAGTCTGACACCGGAGAAGCTGATGCATGTCACAAATGGGATGGCGAAGTGCAGGATGTAACATTCTGTGCGATTCTTAAGAAGTATGACGGGACTGCACCTGTCATTGCTCCGTCAGCAGACTATGACCCGGAGCGGTTTATCAATTCAACTGATGTTCACTGTGATACAACTGATGAAAAAATTCTCGGACACAAACTACACTCGTTCGAAAGTTTTATCACTTATGCTGCTCTGCCGAATGATAAATATCTGCTGAACTGGCCCTTCCGTTCAAATGATTATCCCACGACTATTGATTTATACGAAAATCTGCCAAACCGCAAATGGCACTATGAGCAGGCAAAACGCCTGACGCTCGACTTTATACATTATATACAAACCCGGCTTGGTCACCCTGAATGGGGGCTGGCAACAGATGAGTTTCCGACTGACGATGCTCTCCCTTTCATTCCTTACGTGCGTGAAAGCAGAAGAATAAAAGGACTCCGCCTGATGAAGGAGGAAGATGTTATCCCTGTCAGCGGTTCACACCGTCCCCCGCTGCAGAAAGATTCTATAGCTGTGGGTGATTACTTCCTTGATCATCATCACAGTAAGTTTTTCATAGGACCGGAAGATCAACGGATTTCAGAAAACTATCCTGATAACGCACCATTCCAGATTCCTCTCGGAACACTTATCCCGGAAGGATATGAGGGCATCATTGCATCAGAGAAAAGCATATCAGTAACTCACATTGTTAACGGATGCACACGGCTTCAGCCCTGCGTTATGCAAACCGGTCAGGCAGCGGGAGTTCTTGCTGCACTGTCAATAAAGAAAAACTGTTCCGCCTCCGGTGTGGCCACTGAAGAAGTTCAGGATATACTGCTGGATGCAGGTGCATCACTTTTCCCTTACAAGGATTTATTCCCGTCAAACCTTCACTTTAAGGCAATTCAAAAACTTGCACTTAAGGGAATCTTTATTGATGAGGAAGATCATTATTTTCACCCCGAAAAAATAGTGACAGCAGATGAAATTCCGGCATGGTTTAAACATTTTGGTCTGATTGATTTTGTAAATGTTCATGGACTTGAGGGAATGACAAGAGATGAGGCGTTTGCCCTTATTGCAGAAACGATTTCCAAAAAATAATCAGACTAATGAATCATAAAGGAATAAATAGCATCTTATGACGATGATCTGTAAAAACGGAATACTCTTTTGACTGAACGGATGATGCATGTTATAGAACATGCTTTTTATGACACACTTCCGGTTATCCCCGTGCTTTTTGCCGTCTATTTTCTTATGGAATATTTCTGGCACAAAAAAGCGCTTGACCTTCTCACCTTTCTGCGGGTTTCAGGCAAGTACGGAGTTGTAGCTGCAACATTGTTTGGTCTTATTCCCCAGTGCGGTATGTCCGTTTTTTTTACATCACTCTACCTCAGCCGAAGGATAACCGCAGGAGCCCTGGTCGCAAGTTATCTTTCAACTTCAGACGAAGCGATTCCGGTAATGATGGCAAGCGGCGGACAGTGGCATACTATATTATATATAGTAGGAATCAAAGTGCTTCTCGGTATAGCAGCCGGATATACCATTGACTATTTTGTGAAAAGCAAACTCTATGACGGCCCAGCCGTTGAGGAGGGACGTAAAGACCTGGTGCATATCGGTATGGAGAAATCGGGCTCCGAAACCATCAAAATGATTAAACATTCAGTTTCCAGGACTCTTGAAATTACCGGATGGGTTTTTGCCGCAACCATCGCTATCGCCCTCATTCTTGAGTATGTCGGACCGGCAGGACCGTTCACAGCACTTTCAAAATATCCTTTGATCGAAATTCCTGTAACAGCGCTTTTCGGGCTGATACCCAATTGCGCAGCTTCCATAGCAATCGCAACGGGATATATACAGGCAGGACTCTCCTTCAGCGCAGCAATCGCGGGACTGAGCGCGGGAGCTGGTTTCGGTCCCATACTACTGGTAAAGCAGGGACGCTTTAAAAGTTCATTTATGATTCTAGTATATACATTAACCTCTGCCATTGCCGCCGGAATGATTTCCTACTCAATCGGTCTCATCTTTTTCTGATTAGTATCACATGATAATACTTGAGCGGGAAGAAATTCATCTGCCTGAACATCTGCGGAAAATGCTTGTTTCGGGCTGGTCTGAAGAAACTCTGAATAATACCATCGTTGAAAGCATTGTCTATCTTTCAGACGGATATAAAGTAAAAGGATTCCTGGCTTATCCCAAACATATTCCGGTAGGCACAAAACTCCCCTGCATCCTCTGGAACCGGGGCGGAGCAAAAAGCCGCGGAGCAATTGACCGGTTCACCGCAAAAGGAATGTACGGCGAGATGGCGCGATGGGGATATGTTGTGCTTGCATCGTTTTACCGCGGAAGCATAAAAGGAGAAGGGGAAGAAGAGTTTGGCGGTGCTGATGTAAACGACATTATCAATCTTAAAAAAGCCGCAGAAGAACTCCCCTTTGCTGACACCACCCGCTGGGGCATTGAGGGATGGAGCCGCGGAGGCATGATGACCTGGCTGACATTGCAGCGTGATCCTGACTTCAAATGCGCTGTTCTGGTCGGAGCTATCAGTAATCTGAAAGAATATTCTGATAAAGTCCCTAGTTTTAAGGAGCACTACTATGCACTTGTGCCCAATGGTGACTTCGAAACTGAACTTGCCAAACGCACTGCTGTTAATTTCCCGGAACGCTACCCAAAAGATGTGAAGTATTTACTAATCCATGGCGGAAGTGATAAAACCGTTCCCGTGCACCAAACTTATCAAATGGCAGAGCTGCTAACCAATCAGGGAATCACCCACCGCACCGTCATTCTAGAGAACGGAGATCACTACCTCAAAAACCAGCGCAAAGAAGTAGAACGCCTTAAAAAAGAGTGGTACCGAAAATACCTGAATGAAGTATGAATTATGAATTATGAATTGTGAATTTTATTAAATAAAAGTTAAATCTTTTTCTTCGCTTACCGGTTTACTAACTACTAATTGCTCATTACTAATTATTTTCCGATCCGCGTGCCATTGCCGGAACCTCATTCTTAATATATATCCTTTAACAGAGACACCTCTTTATCAGCCGCCTGAGGAATTTGTTTGCTGATCCTTAAATTGCTTGCTGAATCAAACACGATTTCATTAACATTCTCATACCCCATAAACAGATAATCAAACCAAAAATACTTCCGCTGATCATGAGAATCATTTTTTGAATTGAGTGTGAACCGTAGAGACTCCCCCCGTTTCACTTCGCCAAACCGGAAGTCATCTCTCGCCGGATCACCAATGACAGAACGGTTGTCAGAATAGTTCAGTGAAAGAGAAAGTTTCTCTTCATTCATCTGAACCGTAAAAATACTTACCTGGCACGGGTGTTTTACATTAGTAAAGAGTGAAAAATCCGTCATTCCCACAAAACGGCTTCTGAGATGATCGGTAATCACCACAAATCCGGAAGAAATTATTTTCTCTTTCTGCTCTCTCAGACTATCAGACAAAAATAAGATACCCTCATCAAAATATCCTGTTTCCGAAACAATACCCCGTGGAAGCGTACGTATGTCCTTAACTTTGTTGTTATTTCTCTGATCTTTTGGGATATCCCATATATTTGCAAAAATCTGAAGGAATATCAACGGTCTGCGTAAAGTAATTTTTTTCATTCTTGTATCACTTACAAACCGAAACCGGAAAATCCTGATACATCATCCAGCTCATGGGATACTGTGGTGTCAGATTATACTTCTTCTGCACCTCTTCTAATTTCCTGCGGGCATAAAACTCCATCTCTTTAACCAGCAGCACGCCATCCTTGTCAAAATCGCCCAAACAGTTTAATGCTTCAGAAAGCGCATAGCTATATATACCCATACCCAGCGCGGGGAGCTCTTTTGCTGCACTGTTGCGGGCTGATGAAGCAAGAAGAAACATTCCTGAGCTTCTTGCAAGTGACTGAATTGCTTTTTCTTCTTCAACCCCTCTCATGGCAAAAACCTCAACCGCACCTCCTGCCTGGCAGGCATCTATAATCAGAAGCTGTTTGTTGGCTGCGATTTTTCTTGAATGCTCCCTCAGCTCACTGGCTGAAATTCCCTTCGACAGAGATGCAGCGTCTCCCGCGTACATATTCTGCATATCGTGCAGAACAAAGTAAAAATCACCTTCCCCTTTTTCATCATTCTGAAAAACACCATGCCCGGAATAAAGCAGCAGGAATATATCCTGAGGTCGTGCAAGTGATGCAACTGAGTCAAGAGCACTAACAATTTCACCCCGGTTTGCGTTTTGATTAAAAATCAGATATTCTGTTGTACCCGCTGTGAATCCGACCGTTCCTTCTTTAAACTTGTTTGAAAGTATCTCAATATCTGTCTTTGCGCTCTTAAGGTTATACGCCTGATTCTGATAATCATTTATCCCGATTCCAACGATATATAACTTACTGCGCGGTTTTGAACCCTGCGCAAAATAATATTCTGAGACCGGCATGGACTCAATTCCGTTCAGTGAAGCTGCAACAATGGTAATTTTATTAGTATCTGGCAGAAGTTCTGTTTCAAAAACCAGGGAGAGTGTATCTCCCTCCAGCGCACCTCTTGAATCAAACTCCTGCTCAGCCGTTAGTTTGTCATTAACAAAAAGCCGCACCCACCTTATCCCCCCGCCTCTGTCAACGATTTCAATATCAATCAGGTTTTTTCCGCTTTTTAGTTTTGTATTCCGCCCCGGTGAGATGATTTTTATATCCGGCGGAAGTTTAAAGAGAAATTTTTCCTGAATTTCACTTTCTGTCAGTGGTGTTACTGTTCCCCGCAGCGCCTCACCTGCCAGCGAGGGAAAATAGTTTTCATTAAAAAATGATTCAAGAGGTATAACGTCATATTCCTTAGCAAAATGCAGCAGCTTCATGCCCTCCTGACTTGCATCGAATCTGCCGTCAGGCAGCGTAACCGCCCAGTCTGTTTTATTAAATGCGGTAAAAGTAAATTCTTCTTTGCCGGTTTCAGTATTCCATACACGAAGCTGTCCGGTGGCAGTTGTTCCCGCTATCAGACGACTGTCTGCAGAGAAATCAATAAAACCAAGATATACACCTGTATTGTCAAACTTATAAAGTTGCTTCCAATTTTCAGTTTCATAAAGATATACAGCTCCGCCAATGGCTGAAACCCCCAGTTTCTTTCCGTCAGGAGAAAACCTGACATCGGTTACAACCAGATGATCAGTTATGATTTTCCCGATCAATTCGCCGCCTGAACTTTCCCAAATATATACCATAGAGTCTTCCGCGGTAGTTGCAATGCTGCTTCCGTCAGGTGACCACGCGGAGGAATAGATAAATTTTGAATGAGGTCCCAGAGTAAGTTTCAGATCATAGGTCTGTGCATCGTAAAGATTAAATCTGTTCCACTCATCCCCCAGCAAAATGTTTTTTCCGTCTGGAGAAACCGAAACATGAAAAACTTCCCCCCTGAACCCGCTTTGCTTAGTAAATTTTTTCTCTGCCACTGAAAAAATAAGCAGCGATGAGTCCGGCATGGCAAGGTATATCATCCTGCCATCCGGGGAAAATATTGCACTATTTATCATACCTTCGGGTTTATCTGCGCGGTGAACTTCACTTCCGGTTTCAGCATCCCAAAGAACTACGCACTCGGTATTAATTCCCGCGATAAATTTCTCATCAGGCGAAACAAAAGTATAAAAGAAACCTTCCTCATCAGTGGAAATTTCTGTAACTCGCCCGTCAGACCGGAGTATGTTCACCCCCTGAACCAGTGAACCCACGGACAGACTATTGCTGTTACCAAAAAAATCCATTGCCGTTATAAACCTGAGAGTTGACCTAAACGCTTTTGTCTGTCTGAACGTCTTAAAATCAAACTGAAGAATTTCGCCTGTGCCCAAACCAGTATATATATATTTCCTGTCCGGGGAGATCATCAGCGAGGTGATATACTTACCCGTCACCATAACCATTCCCGTGCTTTTCCTGGTAATCTGATTCCATACTCCTGCTGATGAGTCGTTTTGTTGCACAGCCAGATAAACACCATCTGAGGAAAAGGCAAAATCATGTATCGTATCACCGCCGGTTTCAATAGTCGTCAGAATCTGTCCCCCTGCTGCATCCAAAATATGGATATTCCCTTTGAGCGAAAGACCTGCATAACGCTCGTGCTGTGCGATACCCAGTCCGCCGGGGGTCCCGTCATTAATGTCGTACGTCTGTTTACCAGAAAAATTCAGAAAATTACTAACCGCCAACTGATATGCCCCGCCGTCTGAATCTGTTACTGTAAGAAGAAACCAGGTACTGTCACTTACTGAGAACACGGATGAAACCACCGTTCTGTCAGCCGAATTAAGTCTTATATATGAAAAAAGATGTTTAATCTCATCATCATATTTATCAATACCGATGCTGCACACTTCTTTACTAAGAGAGGCCAATAACAGCGTACTGTCACTGCCAAAAGCAAAATCATTAAATATTTTGTAAGTAACCAGTTTTATTCTCTCCCCGGACGAAGTCACCCAGAGGGCAACACCTCCTTCTTTTGAAAGAGCCGCAATATGCCTGTTGTCAGGGGAGACTGCAATCTTCAAAACTTCCCGGTTGAGACCGCTGAAGTTTCTTATCTGCCTCCCTGTTTCAGCATCCCACAGAATCACATTACCTAGCCGATCTCCGGAAAGGATAAATTTATCACTAAAAGAAGTCACTGCCGTAACAGCAGCAGCGTGACCCGACTGGGGCACCAGCTTCTGCGCAAAATGGATTTCACCGCCCGCTCCGGCAATCACTAGGAACAGCAGAATCTTTATAACGGCTGCATGATTAGCTAATGTAATCATTGTTTTGTTCCGCATATAGTTACAGGGAAATCCTGCATTACCATCCAGCTTACAGGATACTGAGGGGAAAGATTATAACGCCTTGTCAGTTCAAACAGGCGGCGGCGTGTATATTGTTCAATCTCGCGCACATTCACAATGCCGTCCGAATCAATGTCTCCCATACAGTTTATCGCCTCATAAAGCGCATAGCTGTATATACCCATTCCAAGCTCACCTACCTCTTTTGCAAGCTGATTTTTTGAACTTGAAGCCAGCAAAAAAACACCGGAGTTTCTGGCAAGTGAGTTGATTGCCTTCTCCTCCTGCACTCCACGCAGCGCGAATGACTCAAGCGCTCCGCCTGCCTGACACGCATCAATAACCACAAGCTGTTTGTTTGCTTTTATTCCCGCAAGTAAATCTTTCAGCTCTGAAGATGAAAGTCCCCTCTTCCTCATGTCCGCTTCAGAGCCGTACATATTTAACACATCATGCAAAACAAAGTAAAACTCTTCACTCCCCGCACCCTCTGCGCCAACTACGCCGTGACCTGAATAGAGCAGGATAAACACATCGGAGGGCTTAACCTTTTTCCTGAGTCGTGTTAACTCTTTTACCAGTTCGGTTTTGACTGCTTTTTTATTTGTTATGAGTTTCGTTTCAATTCCGGCGAAAACATTTTTGCTTTTCTCTGCAATCAGTTGAGACAATTTCTGCACGTCAGTAACCGCACCGGAAAGATTATATTTCCCGTTTTTATACTGATTGATTCCGATTCCTAATATATATAGGCGCGACAAAGGCCGGGTTCCAGACGCAAATAGTTTTAGCACGGCGGGGGCTGACTCCAATCCGTCAAGATTATCCGCTGTTACGGTAATCACATTTGTATCCGGCAGAAGTTCAAGACTGAAAGTAAAATCCTCCGATTCAATATTCCCCGCCGGCTTTTGATCAATCAGTTTTCCGTTATGAAAGAGCTTTACACTGTTCACCCCGCCCCCTCTGTTTAATACTCTTACCGCAAACCGGGTTTCGCCCGTTTTATATTTCCTCTCCTTACCAGGAATAATCTCAACTAAAGGTGATGGTTTTATCTGTTCAATTGATTTTTGAGTTCCCTGAAAAGGACGTAGTTCGCCGCTGATAACACTGCTGAGTAACCCGGGCGTATAATAAAGATCATAATAGGAATCAAGCTGAATGATTTCCGTTCCCTTAACCAGATACATCATCTCAATCCCCTTTCGTGAACCGTCAAAGCGGCCGTCTGGCATAACCGCAACCCAGTCTGCACTGTCTAAGGGAATTACTCTTATCAACTCCTCGCGGGTATATATATCCCAGACAATCACCGTGCCGTCCATACTAGCGCTTGCAAGGAGACTGTCCCCCTTAATAAACGCAACTCCCTCAATCCAGCCCTGGTGTCCGGTTAGTTCTTCTGTTTCACCGGTGGTAACATTAGTCAGATAAAGATTCCTGTCCAAATTCCCGAATGCCAGATGTTCCATATCACCGGACCAGGCGATCTGAAGCAGATAGGTATTATTGTCAAATAGTGTAGTAACAGGTTTACCGGTAAGTGCTTCCCAGATTTTCACGGAGCCGTCAACACTTGTTGTGACAAACATTCTGCTGTCTGAAGAGAAAACAATATCCGATGTCAGTTTTTGTCCATGGAGAATTTTTTCAACCGCAACAGAATCAAAACGCCACAAGGTAATAGTTGAATCTCTGTTGCCCGCCGCCAGGAATTTTCCATCCCTAGAAAATGCGAAAGACTCATAGTAGCCCCGCGGAGCGTAGGCGGCAACATGAGCATCCTGAGTATCCGCATTCCATTGCCAGAGAATTGAATCCTTTCCGACCGCGGTTATCAAAGAACCATCCGGGGAGTATCCGACATCAGTCACGGTTGACACCGGACCGTAATATATAAAAAATGAATCTGGTTTTTCTGCCAGATATTCAGCAACTCCATCACTGAACGTTCCTGCGAGAAGATGTGTTCCGCTTGGCGCAACATCAAGTGCTCCCGTAAGTCCGGAGGCCGTTATACGCTTCAATACTTCCCTGTCTTGCAGATTCCACGCCGCAATGCCTTTATTATCAACAGAATAAAGCATATTCTTTACTTTGTCGTATCGCAATCCTCTTATACCAGAACCCTGAGTGAGAATCAGCTTCCATTTTCCATCTGTATATACTGTAATAATGTCGGAAGAAATGCTATAAGCAAAGCAACTTCCGTCACGGGAGAGAGCAGGAAGTGTGAACATACTCAGATTATCAGCCACGATAAAGGAAGTGTTTTCTTTCAGGTTTATTTCGCGAATGGCCCGGTCCCACCCCGCGGTATATAGCATAAAGGGGCTATCCGTTATAACAATATATTCAACGCGGTTTGTGTGTACTTTAGCGCTGTAAAGCTGTGAATTATCCCTCGTATCCCAGAGCGTCACGGTGCCGTCCGCAAACCCGGCGGATAGATATCTGCCGCTTGCTGAAAGCGTGAGTGATTCCGGGGTTCCCTCCACTGAATCGGCAATCAGGTAGGTTTTTTCTCCATGAACATCATATAAAAAGACAGTTCCGGTTTGAGTTATCCAGGAAACCGCGTCACCCCGTCTGTTTATGGCAATTTTGCTTACCCGACCTCCGGATGTAACCGCGGCAACAACAGAATCATCAGAAAGTCTTTGAATATATATACTGTCCCTGTCAATAAGAGAAGCGGCGCAAACCTTTCCGTCATCAACCACTGCCTCGCTCACCGAACCTTTAAACGAAAGGGATCGAAGCTTCTTTCCGTTTCTGATATCAAAGAGATATAACTGACTGCCCCACGCAAAACTGAAAGCGACAGTGTCCCCTTTAAGAAACCTTACATATCTGATGCGGTTATCATGCAACCGTATGGTCCTCAACTCTCTGCCAGAGGCCACATCCCACAACTTAATTGCCTCATCATCTGAACCAGAAAGCAGCAGACGGTTATCAAAGGAAAAATCCATGGTTCTGATTATACTCGTATGCCCTATTGGCACTACGAGTTCCGGCGCCTGAGCCATAAGCTCAATTATTGTAAAGCAAAGCAGTAAAAAAGTAAAACGTAACAAACGGATAAGAAGTTAAAAGTTGATAATTGAAAATTCATTATTCATAATTCATTACTAATTACAAATTGCTAATCACTAATTATACTATGTATCGTATCAACAGATTCGGCAGCAGCTCTTCAATTTTTATGATGTCAGCTATATATACACTCTCTGCATGGGAGTGATACGGATACACTGCCGGTTCAATAGCAATACTTACGATTTCCTTTCCCTTAGGATTATAATGTGCATTAAGCATCAGACCGTAGTTTATATAATCGTTTACATTATGAGAAAACAGGATATTCACATCCCGCCTTCTGAAATAGTCAGTTACGCTTCTGGTTTTCATAAGCAGCTCTTCTGACGGCTTATATATTTTTCCTGACCAGAAGGTTTCATATACCGCAATACCTTCGCTCCCCGCAAACTTGGGGGTAACATCAACAGTAGCAACAATGTCCGGTGCGATATTGTTCTCAATCAGGTACCTGGAAATCCGCTCTGAGCCGACCATCGCCGTGAGGGACTTAGCCATGCTTATTTCTTCAGCCGTGGCATTTCGGGGTCTGACCCCCTCCTCACACTCCGAAAAGAGCAGAAATACATCGAAGAATTCATGTGAGTGATACTGCTGCATCAGCCCCAATATAATACCCACCCCGACAGCATCATCAAGCAGACCGGTTATCTTCACCCCGTCATTGCTAAAGTCCAGCACTTCTTTTTCCTGTCCGCCAAAATGATCAATTTTATCTAAGTGGGCGCTCAGAGCAATAACCCGCCCCTTCCTCTTTCCCGGAATTCTGACCACCAGATTATTTCCGGTTACCGGTACAATTTCCAAACCGGGTATTTTCAGCGAATCACAAAATTTATAGATAAACGGATGCAGCCGCTCCTCACGAGCCGTAAATGAAGGTATTTTGGCAATTTCCTCTATAATTTCAAGTGTTTCCACAAATTATCCGGTTAATCATTTGTTAAATTTATGCTTTTTTTCTCCAAAACAAAGGAATAATGCTCCCTCTTCCGGTCAGATATTCCTGCATTCCTTATTTTGTGACCATGAAATCAGGATTTTCTTTTTGCTGACACTTTCTGAACCGTCCAATAAACTGACCCCGGTGAAGCCCTCTCCGCTTTCCTGGATCGTCTCGGCAGATATGGGGTACGGACATCAGCGAGCCGTATATCCCCTTAGGGATTTAGCTTACGAGGGTATTATTACAGTCGGCTCGATGCAGGATATTTCCCCCTCAGAAAAAAAACTGTGGAGAAGAATGCTCCGCATCTATGAGTTTTTTTCGCGGCTCAGTTCTATTCCCGTGATCGGCAAACCCCTTTTTGGACTTCTGGATACCCTTCTCTTCATTCCCTCCCTTTATCCGATGAGAAATCTTTCACGCCCTAATTTTCAGCTCAGACGCCTGGTCGCCGGTATCAAAGGAGGACTCTGTGCCGGAATGGTAGAGAAAATCAGAACCCGTCATCTCCCTATGATCACCTCGTTTTACGCGCCGGCTATTGCGGCTGATTTAGCCGGGCATGATGATATATATTGCATCATTTGTGATGCTGACCTTAACCGCGTCTGGGTAGCCGAGCAGCCGTGGGAAAGCAGAATTAAATATTTCGCTCCATGCGGCAAAGCTGCTCAGCGGCTCCGAACCTACGGCGTGCCCGATAACCGTATATACATCACCGGATTCCCGCTGCCGGATGAACTGCTGGGCGGACCTGAACTTACCGTTCTTAAGAAAGATCTCTCACGCCGTTTGCTACAGCTTGACCCAAAACAAAAATTTTTGCAGCGGCATCACAAAAGTGTTGAATATTTTCTCGGTGAGGATTTTCAGCAGGCAAAACCGGGACCCATGCTTACCGTTACTTACGCAGTCGGCGGTGCCGGAGCTCAGAAAGAAATGGCTCTGAAGATTGCAAAATCACTCCGCTCAAAAATTGAAGCCGGAGAAGTAAAGATTAATCTTGTTGCGGGCATCAGGCCTGAGGTGCACAACTACTTCACCGAACTGAAAGAAAAATATTTTAATGCATCTCCGTTTGTTGAGATTATCTACCGCGATACACTTGACGAATATTTTTCAGCATTTAATCAGATCATTCACGACACGGATATACTCTGGACAAAGCCGAGCGAACTTTCATTTTACAGCGGTCTGGGGATACCCATAGTTATGTCCCCCGCCATAGGTTCACAGGAGCAGTTTAATAAATACTGGCTTAACGATATCACCGCCGGCATCAAACAGCTTGACCCCGACCATACTGATGAATGGTTGTTTGACTTTCTCAAAAAGGGCCGCTTAGCTGAGGCCGCATGGTCAGGATTCCTGAAGGCACGCAAGCTTGGTATATATAAAATCCGGGAAGTGCTTGAAACCGGAACCATGAAGCAGGAAGACTCACCGTTGCTGAGATGATGTTGTGAATAAAGAAAACTATCTTTTGATATATCTCAAAACCGGCGGCGGTCATCTGGCTCCGGCACGCTCCGTGGCCAATTATCTTAACAGTGCATATTCCGACAGCATAAACCCGGTATTAGTCAATGCATTTGAGGAGGCGGGGCCAATTTCCAGGTATATTTTGGAAGACGGCTACCGAATCCTTCAGGCAAAGGCACAGTGGTATTATGAATTCCTATATTTCACAAACAAGCTCAAACCCATTGCTTACTGGAACCGCTATCTGGCTCACTTTCATTCAAGAAAATATCTTGAAAAAATGATTCTGGAAAAAAAGCCGGCAAAGATTGTGGTCTTTCATTTCTTTTCTTATGCCCCCATATTTGAAATTCTGAAAAAGCATAACCTCACCATACCTGTTATCACGGTTGTTACAGATCCATTTACCGCTCATCCTCTTTGGTTTATGAGAAAAAATCAGAATTTTGTCGTGTTCAGTGAGTCGCTCCGTGAAAGATGTATCAGTATGGGAATCCCCGAAAACCGTGTAACGGCTTTCCCGTTCATTCTTGATCAGAAGTTTTCAACTCCGGTGCCCAAAGATCAGATTCCTGCACTTAAACTAAAACATGGCTTCAGACCTGAGCAGAAACTATTGCTGCTACTCGGCGGCGGTGACGGTCTTGCAAACGCCTACCCGATTCTCACACAGTTATACGATTCCGGATTTACAAAACCCGTTGCGGTGGTATGCGGCAGAAATCAGGAGCTAAAAGCCAAACTCGAACGGATGAAAGCTGAAAAAGGAATCAGCGATTTACATATATTTGGATACGTTGATTTTGTTTATGACCTGATAAACATTTCTGATGTGGTCATCACCAAATGCGGTGCCTCAACTTTTATGGAGATACTGCACACGCAAAAAGTACCCATCGTGGTTGACTACCTCTGGGAGCAGGAAAAAGGCAATGTAGAGTATATCGTCAACAACAACATGGGGTTGTTTGAAAAAAACTCTTCACGCATCCCTCCGCTGGTTCACCGGCTGTTTGATGATGAGCTCTGGTATCAGAGTTTTATAATGAATATACAAAAGGCACGCCTTACAAACGGTACCTCCCGAGTGGGCGAATATATAGCAAATTTTACATAATTACGGAAACGTCACATGGCGAAAAAGAAAATCATAATCGGCTCACGCGGCAGCGAACTTGCCCTCTGGCAGGCATATCATGTTAAAAGGGAGCTTGAAAAGAAAAACAAAAAAATAGAAGTTGAAATAAAAATCATCAAGACCAAGGGGGATAAAATTCTTGATATTGCACTGTCAAAAATCGGAGACAAGGGCCTTTTTACCAAAGAGCTTGAAGTAGCGCTGCTCGAAAAATCAATTGATCTGGCTGTGCATAGCTTAAAAGACCTGCAGACCACACTCCCCGATGGACTGCTGCTTTCCTGCGTAACCAAACGCCACGCTGTTGAAGATGTGTTAATCGCAAGAAAAAAGAAAACCACTATTGACTCTCTCCCTGAAGGTGCTATAGTTGGTACCGGCTCTCTCCGCCGCCGCAGTCAGTTACTTCACCTGAGACCGGATATAAAGATTGAAGAATTGCGCGGTAATGTTCCTTCACGCATCAAGACTTTCTTAAGTTCAAAGTGGGACGCCATCATCCTCGCCCGCGCAGGTGTTGAACGCCTCGGGCTGAAACAGTATATATCTTCATATATACCCAAAGATGTTATGCTCCCGGCTGTCGGTCAGGGCGCGCTTGGCATTGAGATACACCAGGATAATCTGGAGGTTCGCGAAATCCTTCGCGTTTTGCACGATGAAGCCACCTACGCAGCGGTTATAGCTGAACGTACTCTTCTCAAAGAGCTTGAGGGGGGATGTCAGGTTCCCATCGGAGCGTATGCTACAGTAAACAGCTCAGGACTCTATCTTGATGCAATAGTCGGCTCTGTTGACGGTACCGTCACCTTCCGCAAACGTTTGCGTGGCAGTAAAAAGAATCCGGTCGCGGTTGGCAAAAAGCTGGCGAAAGATTTAATTAAAGCCGGTGCAGATAAAATTCTTGCTGAGATCTACGAACAGGCAGGAAAAGAACAAAAAGTAAAATAACGCCGGGATATATATGCAGTATCAGGCCCTTGTAGCGTATGAACGTGAAAACGGTGTGTTTGAGCAGGTTGTCACAGAACTTAACTCTGATAACCTCCCCGCCGGAGAAGTGCTCATAAAAGTTGAATATTCATCGCTTAACTATAAGGATGCCCTTTCTGCCACCGGCAATAAAGGTGTTACACGGAAATATCCGTTTACTCCTGGCATAGATGCGGCAGGATATATAGCCGAATCACACTCCTCCCGCTTTAAAGAGGGTGATCAGGTTCTGGTAACCGGATATGATCTTGGCATGAACACTCCGGGCGGATTTGGTCAGTATATACGTGTCCCCACAGCGTGGGTTGTTCCTCTCCCTCTCGGGCTTAGCATGAAGCACGCAATGATTCACGGAACCGCCGGATATACAGCCGCTCTGGCG
This sequence comes from Ignavibacteriaceae bacterium, assembly GCA_020848375.1. GTDB lineage: Bacteria > Bacteroidota > Ignavibacteria > Ignavibacteriales > Ignavibacteriaceae > H2-BAC3. Next base: position 18,691 of record JADLAF010000039.1, on the reverse strand, counting down.
CTGCAACGCATGCTGGTAAATGGTATGGCACCCGACCAGGGACCGGTTCTTGTCACCGGTGCAACCGGAGGCGTGGGATCAATATCCGTTCTGCTTCTTGATCATCTTGGCTATGAGGTAAGCGCCGCAACATTGAAAGAAGAGAAACATGACTACCTTCGCCGGATTGGGGCATCGGAAATCATCAGCTCTGCTGAGTTAAAAGACACAACAGACCGCGGACTTCTCAGCGGCAGATGGGCTCATGCAATTGACACTGTGGGCGGAGATATACTCTCAACAGTAGTGCGTTCAACTAAACCATTTGGCAATGTGGCAGTGCTCGGGCTTGCAAACTCTTCCTTGCTGACCATGCCGGTCTTTCCTTTTATCATACGCGGAGTTAATATGCTGGGAGTGAACTCCGCCGAAACACCTTATGACCTGCGCGTTCAACTGTGGAAGAATCTTGCCACCTTCTGGAAACCTGAAATCCCGGAAGAATTAGTTACAGAAGTTTCACTCGGCGAATTAAAGCCATATATAGAAAAAATATTAAAAGGAAAAGTAACCGGGCGAGTTGTAGTTAAAACAGGGGAAGGATAAAATCATTCGTGATAATTTGTGTAATTCGTGGCAAACCGCCCGGGATATCACACAAATTATCACGAAATCAAACTTCTTAACAGTGAAATCCGCGATCTTACTTCAATTTCCTCTTAATAAAATCCCGGCTCATCCCATACGCCTTGGCGGTGTAATCTGAATTATAATTCGGATTGCTTGGATTTGCAAACGCATGTTCAGCATCAAATGAAGTGACAGAAAGTTTCTTTCCTGCTTTTTTCATATTTGTCTTAAACTCTTCCACCACCGCCGGTGAAATCCATGTTTCGCGTGAAGCAAAAATACCAAGCACCTCCGCCTTCAGTTTCTTCAGGCGTGCCATATCTGACTCAGGCATACCGTAATAAATAACCGCGCCTTTAACTTTATTTCCTCCTTCAATAGCTGTCTGGAGCGAAAACCCGCCGCCCATACACCAGCCGATGGTTGCTACCTTTGCATTTTTACCTGTGAAATCAAGGGCTGCGTTGATGATAGCCATTGCGCGTTCTGTTTTAAGGGACTGCATAATCATACCCGCGCTGTCGCGGTTTGCCGTTACTCTGCCGTCATACATATCAAGCGCGAGAACGTTTACATCACCAAGATCATTATAAAGCTTTGCGGCTTCGTTTTTGATATGGTCATTCAGCCCCCACCATTCATGAATTACAATCAGAAACTTGTTGCTCTTCTTCTTTGCCTCGATGAAGAATGCACGGGCATCGGTACCGTCGACTGATTTCATGCTGATCATCAAACCCAGGTCTGACTCATACACAAAGGGAGCGGGGGTATCGTGCTTCATTCTGAATTCAGAATCTGATGCAAATGCTGCGAAGTTCTTATCCGGTGTTACCGCGCAACAGGATTTCTTGTTTTTGTCTTTTTCGTCTGCCATAACCATTACTGTAAATATGAGCAGAAAAAATAAGTAATTTTTCATTAGCACCTCTATTTAATGTTGTTTTTTGAAGCTCTATTAAGACAAAAAGAAATTTCGAAAAATATGTTCCTGAAAACGAACATCCATCCGTAGGGACAAGTCGTGACTTGTCCTATCGTGACCGCGGTATTCCTCGCATACATACATTATGACAGGTCACGACCTGTCACTACAAAATATTACGCATCATGGTTTTTCGCAGACATACATTATGACAGGTCACGACCTGTCATTACAAAATATTTTGCATCAAGGGTTTTTCGCATGCGATATGACAGGTCACGACCTGTCACTACAAAATATTTTGCATCATGGTTTCACGCACACATACATTATGACAGGTCACGACCAGTCACTACAAATTATATTGCATCAATGGTTTTTCGCATGCATACAATATGACAGGTCACGACCTGTCATTACAAAATATTTTGCATCAATGGTTCCCCGCAGACATACATTATGACAGGTCACGACCTGTCACTACAAATTATTTTGCATCAATGGTTTTTCGCAGACATACATTATGACAGGTCACGACCTGTCATTACAAAATATTTTGCATCAATGGTTTTTCGCATACATACATTATGACAGGTCACGACCTTGATTTCCATATTCATATTTCATATTTCATACTTCATATTTTAATAGTGCCACATTCTCAATATGATACGTATGCGGGAACATATCAACCGGCTGAATCTTTTGCAGCTTGTATCCGCCTTCAGCCAGCAGCTTTATATCCCTCACCTGCGTTGCCGGATTGCAGCTTATATATACGATCTTCCCGGGCTTCAGTTTGAGGATGTCTTCCACCGTGGTTGTATGCATACCGTTCCTTGGAGGATCGGTTATCAGGATATCCGGTTTCGGAAGGTTGTTCCCTTCTACCTCAGGTAAAAAGCTTTTATATAGGTTTGATTCAAAAAACCGTGTGTTGCTGTTATTGTTAATCTGCTGATTTACTGCCGCATCTTTGATAGAAGATGCTGATGCCTCAAAACCATACACCTCCTTTGCGTCTTCAGCCACATATAAACTTATTGTGCCGGCTCCGCAATAAAGGTCATATACGACGTCAGATTTTTTAATTCCAGCAAACTCTCTGGCAATAGCATAAAGCCGCTCCGCCTGTCTAGTGTTTGTCTGAAAAAATGAGTTTGTGCTTATTCTGAATCTGCAATGTCCAATTACATCTTCTATATATCCGGGACCATAAATCACAATCTCATATTCTCCCACTGCAACAGATGCTTTCCCGAGGTTGATGTTGTTTACGATAGTTGTAATCTCCGGAACCAGAGCGCGTATATACCCGGAGTATTCTCCCATCAATTCAGGATTTTCCCCCGCGGTGACCATATTCACCATAAGCTGATTTGTATTGCCTGTCTGCCTGATTACCAGATTCCGCAGAAAACCTGTATGGTCTGATGTGGTATAAGCCGGAATACCTTTCTTTAAGAAAAAATCGCGTGAGTAATTCAGAATTGCATTACTCTCCCTTGATTGAAGAAAACACTCTTCAATGTCTATCACTTTGTCATACACGCCGGGCACGTGCAGCCCCGCAAAGAGCGCATCACTAAACTGCGCATCTCCCTGAATCTCATCCCGTGTGAGCCATCGCTTGCGGGCGAAAGTGAATTCCATTTTATTGCGGTAATAAAACTCTGACGGTGCCGGAACGATATCAAGTATCTCAAAATCACTAAAGCTCCCCTGCCGTGTAAAGAGATTAACCACCTGCTCATGCTTGAATTTTGTCTGCTGCTCATATACCATATCCTGCTGACGGCAGCCGCCGCAGACTCCGAAATATTTACAGAGCGCAGTCTGCCTGTAAGGTGACGGCGTTATCAGTTCACGGATTACCGCTTCAAAATAGTTTTTCTTCTTTTTACGGATTTCAACCACCGCGGTATCGCCAGGATACGCGTGATCAACAAAAATCACCAGATCTTTTTCAGTTCCGTCAGGCAGTGTGTTGCGATGACGCGCAAGCCCTTTCCCTTCGAATACATACGACTCAATGGTAACGGTAATTTCTTCGTTTTTTAGTTTAGTTCTGGACATTAATTTTTGATAATTTTTTTCAGTGCAGAGTTAAAAAAGTTATCGCAATCTTCCGCTGCTGATCGAAATAGTTCTCTGCGTTAATCTGCGAAATCTGCGGGAGATTTTCCCGGAATTTTTAACGCAGGGTAAAAGAAGTAAGAGCAAAGTTATACAAAGTCTTAAATGTAAACTCTGCAAACATTACTAATTACTAACTCCTGTTTTCGTCATCTGGACACCATAATTTTTAACAATCGCGGAATTCATCAAATAAACAAACTCTCCCAGTAAAATTCGGGACACCCATCCGAAATCAATATATGAGTTTTCAAGCCAAAAATAAGCTTTTTGCGAATTTGTGTTAAAAACCGACGAAAACAGGAAAAAGTTATCGCAATCTTCCGCTGCTGATCGAAATAGTTCTCTGCGTTAATCTGCGAAATCTGCGGGAGATTTTCCCGGAATTTTTAACGCAGAGTAAAAGAAGTAAGAGCAAAGTTATACAAAGTCTTAAATGTAAACTCTGCAAACATTACTAATTACTAACTCCTGACTACTAATTAGTCTCCGGAGTCATAATTCAGTACCGGCGAGAGCCACCGCTCGGTTTCTGCAAGACTCATACCCTTCCTTTTATGGTAATCATTCACCTGATCTTTGCTCAGTTTTCCTGTAGTAAAGTATTTTGATTCAGGGTGCGAGTAATATACTCCACAGACTGATGCAGCAGGGTACATCGCCAGACTTTCCGTCAGAGCAATACCTGTGCGCTTAGTTACATCAAGCAGTTCAAAGAGCGCCCACTTTTCCGTGTGATCAGGGCAGGCAGGGTAACCCGGCGCCGGTCTTATTCCCTGATACTCTTCTTTTATAAGATCATTGTTTTCAAGCTGTTCATCTTTAACGTAACCCCACAGTTCTGTTCTCACTTTCTTATGAAGATACTCAGCAAATGCCTCAGCGAGACGGTCAGCCATTGCCTTAGCCATGATTGAGGAGTAGTCATCATGCCCCTTTTCAAACTCTTCAATCAGCTTTTCAATTCCGATACCCGTTGTTACCGCAAAGAACCCGATGTAGTCTTCAATACCGGTTTCCTTTGGTGCAAGGAAATCAGCCAGCGCTATATTGGGCTCCTTTACTGCTTTCTGGGCCTGCTGACGCAGTGTATAAAACTCAGCCAGAATTCCTTTTCTGCTTTCATCGGTATATACTTCAATATCATCGTGATTTACGGTGTTTGCCGGGAAGAGCCCCACTACTCCGTTTGCAGTCAGTGCTTTTTCTGCAATGATGCGGTCAAGCAGTGCGTTTGCATCGTTATATACACGGGTTGCCTCACTGCCGTATTTGCTGTCTGAAAGTATCTCCGGATATTTACCCTTCAGCTCCCAGGTCATAAAGAACGGAGTCCAGTCTAAATAGGGTCTCAGTTCTTCAAGCGGCAGATTCACAAACTCAGTCACTCCGGGTGCGGCCGGCTTTACGGGTTTATATCCGTTCCAGTTAATTTTATATTTATTAGCGCGTGCCTGTTCAAGCGATATATAATTTTTTGCGTCACGTTTTTTCTTATGATCTTCCCGCAGCTTCTCATATTCTTCAGATATACCGTTCACAAAAGCGGCCTTAAGCTGATCATTAAGCAGACTGCCTGCCACCGGCACACTACGTGAGGCATCAAGCACATGAACGACAGGAGCGCTGTAGTTCTGCGCAATCTTTACCGCTGTGTGTACTTTTGAAGTTGTCGCGCCACCGATAAGCAGCGGGGTTTTCATTCCTCTCCGTTCCATCTCTTTTGCAACGTTCACCATTTCATCAAGTGATGGGGTTATCAGACCGCTCAGGCCAACAATATCTGCTTTTTCCGCAACGGCAGCATCAAGAATTTTATCAGTCGCCACCATAACCCCAAGGTCAACCACTCGGTAGTTGTTGCATCCGAGTACCACACCTACAATATTTTTTCCGATATCGTGAACGTCACCTTTTACCGTTGCAAGAAGAACGGTTCCCTGCTCTCGTACGTCTCCGGAACGGAGTTTTTCTGCTTCTATATATGGTATCAGGTATGCAACTGATTTTTTCATCACGCGGGCGCTTTTAACCACCTGCGGGAGGAACATCTTTCCTGCTCCAAACAGGTCGCCCACCACGTTCATACCCGCCATCAGCGGACCTTCAATTACCTGAAGCGGTGCGGGGTATTTCTGCCGTGCCTCTTCGGTATCCTGTTCAATATATTCAACAATTCCTTTTATGAGTGCATGTTTCAGACGTTCTTCAACATCCAGCTTGCGCCACTCTTCTTCCTCGGCAGCGGTTTTGTCCCCCTTCTTTACACTTTCAGCATAGTTAATCAGCCGCTCTGTTGCATCAGCCCTGCGGTTCAGCAAAACATCTTCAACAAGTGTCATAAGCTCTTTAGGAACTTCTTCATAGACCGCAAGCTGACCAGCATTAACAATACCCATATCCATTCCGGCTTTAACGGCATGATATAAGAACGCAGAGTGCATTGCTTCGCGTACAGTATCATTTCCACGGAAGGAGAATGATATATTGCTCACTCCGCCGCTTACTTTTGCATGAGCCAGATTCTGTTTAATCCACTGCGTTGCTTTAAGGTAATCAACTGCGTAGTTATTATGCTCTTCAATTCCTGTTGCAACGGTTAAGATATTCGGGTCAAAGATGATATCCTCTGGCTTGAAACCAACTTCATTAACTAAGATATTATATGCCCGCTGACAAATAGCTATTCTTCTTTCGTATGAGTCCGCCTGCCCCTGCTCATCAAATGCCATCACGATTACAGCGGCGCCAAATCTCATAATTGTGCGGGCGTGATGTTTAAATACCTCTTCCCCCTCTTTTAAGCTGATTGAGTTTACTATGCCTTTACCCTGCATCGTTTTAAGTCCGGCAAGCAACACACTCCATTTTGATGAGTCAACCATAATCGGCAGCTTAGCAATTTCCGGTTCAGAAGTAATAAGATTCAGGAATTTTACCATAATCTCTTCAGAGTCAAGCATTCCCTCATCCATATTCACGTCAATAATCTGAGCGCCCCCTTCAACCTGGTCTTTTGCGATTGAAAGTGCCTCTTCATAATTGCCTGAAGTAATAAGCCGCGCAAACTTTTTTGAGCCGGTTACGTTAGTACGTTCACCAACATTCACAAAATTGGTCTCGGGTCTTACCACACGCGACTCCATACCTGAGAGCATCAGATAGCGCGGCACATCTGAAATTTTTCTCGGTTCAAAATCAGCCGAGATGCGGGCAATTTCCCGGATATGGTCAGGTGTGGTGCCACAGCATCCGCCAACAATGTTAAAGTACTTCCTGTCAGCGTAGTCACGCAGGATTGAAGCCATCTCCTGAGCCGTTTCATCGTACTCTCCGAACTCATTAGGCAGCCCTGCGTTAGGGTAAAGACTAACATAGCAATTTGCCAGACCTGAAAGCTCTTTAATAAGCTCCCGCATCTGACTGGCACCCAAAGCGCAGTTAATGCCCACACTGAGCAGATTCGGACAGTGGGCAATGGAAATCCAGAAAGCAGCTATGGTCTGACCAGACAGAGTTCTTCCGCTCTGGTCAACTATGGTTCCTGAGATCATTATCGGCAGAGATACCTTTTTCTCCTCAAACACTTCCTGCACGGCATAGATGGCCGCTTTTGCGTTATGGGTATCAAAGATGGTTTCAATGAGCATGATGTCAGCACCGCCGTCAATAAGACCGCGCGCCTGCTCCTTGTAGCTTTCAACAAGTTTATCAAAAGTAATAGTGCGGTAACCGGGGTCATTTACATCCGGTGAAAGGGAAAGCATCTTGTTGGTCGGTCCGAATGCACCTGCAACAAAGCGGGGCTTTTCAGGGGTCTTTGCAGTGTACTCCGCCGCGGCTTCTTTGGCTATTTTGGCAGCTTCGTAATTCAGCTCATAAACAAGATGTTCAAGATGATAGTCCGCCTGAGCCAGATCGGTGCCGCTAAAGGTATTGGTTTCGATTATATCAGACCCGGCTTCAAAATACGCCCGGTGGATATTTTTGATGATTTCCGGCTGAGTTATTGAAAGAAGATCGTTGTTTCCCTTCAGATCAAACGGATGCTCTGTGAAGCGCTCCCCGCGGAAATCTTTCTCAGTTAACGTATGCCTCTGAATCATGGTACCCATTGCTCCGTCAAGAACCATAATCCGTTTATTAAGTATTTGTTTTAGCTGTTCGAGCGTATTACTCATAGTACTGTACCTGCCATATCACACGGCCCCATTATAAGGGCACTTTTTAATTGAAGTCTTTAAACAAACTGTAAATATACTTAAATTAGAGACCATTAAAAATATCTCTATTCATACATTACATACTTTATAAGACTATGATTATTGTAACAGGCGGTGCAGGATTTATCGGAAGCGCAATTGTATGGCGGCTTAATCAGCTTGGCATCAACCAGATTATTATTGCTGATGAACTGGGTCACGATGAAAAGTGGAAGAACTTAGTTAATCTTGATTATATGGACTTCTGCAACAAAACCGCGTTTCTTGAAGCGGTTGAAAAGGACTCCTTCAGCTTTAAGATTGATGCCATCATCCACATGGGTGCGAACTCTTCCACCACCGAAAAAGATGCAGATCATCTGATGTACAATAATTATGAATACACCAAGAAACTGGCTGTTTACAGTATCAAAAACAATATCCGCTTTATCTATGCCTCCTCCGCCGCTACATACGGAGACGGATCACTCGGCTTTATGGATAATGACCAGCTCTGCACAAAGCTGCGCCCGCTTAATATGTACGGCTATTCAAAAAACCTGTTTGATATACGCGCGCTTCATAAGGGAATGTTTGACAAGATAGCGGGCATTAAATACTTTAATGTTTACGGACCCAACGAATACCACAAGGCAGACATGAGAAGCGTAGTGCATAAAGCTTACGAACAGGTCCGCGATCACGGATTTGTGCGCCTCTTTAAGTCACGCAATCCCCATTACCAGGACGGCGAGCAAATGAGAGACTTTGTATATATAAAAGATGCGGTTGATATGACGCTCTTCTTCCTGAACCATCCTCATGTAAACGGGCTTTATAATGTGGGCTCAGGTAAGGCGCGGACGTGGAAAGACCTGGTAACCGCGCTCTTTAACGCGGTGGGCAAACCGGTAAATATTGAATATATTGATATGCCTGACTTTCTGGCAGCCAAGTATCAGTATTTCACAGAAGCAGACCTCAACAAAATAAAAAAAGCCGGCTACTCCGCTCCATTAACTTCACTGGAGGAGGGTGTAACCGACTATGTTCAAAATTATCTGATGAAAGATATATATCTGGGCGGGTAGTTCCGTAACCGGAATTGACCAGCCCTTTATTATTACGGCTCCTTAGTCTCTGACCCCTGGTCTCCGTCTTCTAAGTCATCCTCTTCAAAGTCAAAGTCCTCTTCATAGAGTGCATCGTCTTCGTCAAGGTCTTCCATGTCGTCAAATTCTTCCTCAAGGTCTTCAAGATCATCATCTTCCTCTTCTGATTCATCATCGTCAAAGTCCTCTTCGTCATCAAAGTCATCTTCATCATCAAACTCATCATCGTCAAAGTCTTCGTCGTCAAAATCATCATCAAAAACTTCGTCGTCACCTTTTGACTTCGCCAGTTTTATATCTTCAGCGGGTATATAGTTCCACTCCGGATTAAAAAGTTCATTATCCGTCAGCTCATTAAGCTCATGTTCAAGACTATTCTGTGTGTGCCCCGAAAGTGCCATGTCAGTCATTTCTCCTTAAAATACAGGTATAATTTGGTGCCGAAAAATAATGAATTTTTATTACAGACAAGCTGGCAAAACTTTGTCGCACCTTATGAAAAAGATAAAAAAGCGCTTGTATGTTTCAGGTATTTTTCCATTAATCCCATTCCTTCCCACACCTATTACCGGAGGGATTGAAAAAGGCAGACAGGAAACCAGATATGCCACCCCGAAACCCGCTCCGGAGAGGACGCATACTGGCGGAAATTATACACACAAACACAACCCAATCCCGGAAAGGGTGTAAAATATTGCTGAAAAAAATTGTGTCACCAACGGCGACACAAATAAAAACCACTGGTTTGGGGTATGAATCTACATTCGTGTCAACAATGTTGACACAAATTTCCTGAAACATTCAATTGAAAAGAATAAAGCATTATATCCCGGGCAGCCAACACACCATTCTTTATTATTTTTACGGGATGAATCCTCCCCCCACGGAGTGAATCAAATAAAGTACAGTTTTTAACAAATCTTATAAGGAATGCTTCTATGAAACAAAACGTTGGCGGTTTTGACCGTATTCTTCGTCTGGTGGTTGGTGTTGGTCTGGTTGGATGGGGAATTTATGCCCAGAACTGGTTCGGTCTGCTCGGACTGATCCCCCTTGTCGGAGCGACCTTAAAAACCTGCCCTCTTTACCTCCCCTTTGGCATCAGCACCTGCAGGACTGAAGCCGCTAAAAAGTAAGTCAGGCGACCCAAGTTTATCAGGGTCATTCTGCTTCATTACGGCCGGATGACCCTTTTTGTTTTTTACTCCGTTCTTTTTTCTTATTTTTCTTTCGGGCTCTGGAATCAACTTGCTATTCCTCCCCCATTCTGTCGTTATACGGTAGTTTGTTTTCTAAAAAAATATTCCGCAGCAGCATTATGGATTTAGAGAATTTTTCTCTCTGCGGAAAACGCAAAAGGAACCATCATTATGAAATTTTTTGCTCTTTTACTCTCTTTCTACTTTTCACTTACTGCGCAAACCAACAACCCCTGGTCTGTGTTAAACCCCTACCCGACAGGCAATACGCTCTACATCGGCTCAGCTCCTTCAGAAAATAAATATGCTGTTGTTTCTGCTCAGGGAGAGCTGTTTATGACCACCGATGGAGGCGTAAACTGGACCCAGCAGGTGCTCCCCGGTGATGGTATATACCGGAGTATATACTTTTTTGACAACAACCTCGGCTGGGCTGCAGGTGCTCTTAACGGCAAATTCAGCCGCACAACAGACGGCGGGCTGACCTGGATTCCCATCACCATCGGACCTGATACCACCAAGTATGATATCCATTTCATCAGTGCTACTACCGGATGGTCGGTTGGGTTTAACGGCTTTATCATAAAGACCACCGATGGCGGCAGCTCCTGGTTCTCACAAAGCAACACTGCCGTAACCACACGCACTCTTTACGGTGTTTATGCAACGGATGTTAATACCGTTTATGTTTCCGGAAGTACTGATGCTCTTATAAAATCAACGGATGGCGGCACAACCTGGGCTCAGATGTCGCTCCCCGCGCTTGGTACCACAACAGATTTCCGCGGTATATATTTCCCACCATCAGGAACCGGACTCACCGGCTTTGTGGTCGGCCACAGAACCCGCATTCTTAAAACCACTGATGGCGGTGCAACATGGAATGCCGTGCTTAACGCGGGCGGCACCACACAGCTCTGGAGTATTCATTTCAACTCTCAGGGCGTCGGTCTTGCCTCAGGTGCAAGCGGTCTGGTTTACCGCTCTACCGATATGGGTTCAACCTGGTCACAGATCAGCGGACTGAATACATCAGTCATATATTACAACGTCCGCTTCTCCTCTGATAACGTTGCTTACCTTGCAGGCGGATCAGGATATATGTATAAATCAACCGATGCAGGAGCAACCTGGCAGCCGCTAAACCGCAGATTTACCTCAAGCCGGCTTAAGGATATAGCTTTCCACACTAATCATCTGACCGGATGGGTTGTGGGCTCAAACGGATATGTTGCCAAATCAACAGACGGCGGATACTCCTTTACTCCCCTCACCTCAGGCAGCACGCTTGAACTGAATGAGGTGAGCGTTCCCTCGGCAAACCATGCATATATAGCAGCATACGAATCAAAAGTCGTACGCACTACCGATGGCGGAGCAACTTTTAGCGAACTGCTCACCGGGCTACCCACAACTACTCAGCTTCTTGCCATTGATTTTGTTACACCGCTGATCGGATATACTGCGGGTACCAACGGTGCTGTTGCAAAAACCACGGACGGAGGAGCTACCTGGCAGGATGTAAGCATTGCGGGCAGCACTTCACTGCTCTGGGATATGGATTTTGTTGACCCAGACTACGGATGGATTGCCGGCACGGGCGAAAAGATATACGGCACCACAAACGGCGGTCTGAACTGGACTGAACAGCTCTCCAACGGAGGACTCGGCACGTATGGTATCTCATTCGCCAATAAATTCACCGGAGTTGCCGGAGGTACTGGCGGTAATACATTTTACACTACCAACGGCGGTCTGAACTGGTTCCCCGCTCAAACTCCCCCCGCACAGACCGTATGGGGGATACACATTGTTGAATCGCCTTCAGGTACTTTCGCGATGACCGCCTGTGCAAGCGGCTATGCGTATATATCCACAGACGGAGGCAAAGTATGGACTGCAGAACCCCGCTACACTATCTCAACATTTGACGATGTCTGGATGACCGATGCAGCACACGCATGGATCTCAGGCAACAGCGGTATTGTGATGGGTTATTACGAACCTTCAAACGTGCCGGTTGAACTCACCTCATTCACCGGCTCTGTCAGCGGATTTGATGTTACGCTGCAATGGAACACCGCAACAGAGCAGAATAATAAGGAGTTCCGTGTTGAACGGAGCTTTAACAAAAGCGGATGGATTACTGCCGGAACTTTAGCTGGTGCCGGATCGTCAGCCGAACCGGTTTCATATATATACACAGATAAAAATCTTGCACCCGGGGCATACCATTACCGCTTAGTGCAGACTGATTTTGACGGAAGCAAGAAAATATATCAGCTTGAGCAGGAGCTAACCACATCCGTAACCGATTATGCGCTTGAGCAAAACTACCCCAATCCGTTTAACCCGGCTACATTGTTAACATACACTATCCCCTTTGGAGGGCATGTCACCCTGAGTGTATATGATATCACCGGCAAGAAGATACAAGATCTGGTTAATCAGGTGATGACATCAGGCAGACATACAGTAGAATTCAGCGGAGAAGGTCTTTCGACCGGTGTATATTTGATCCGAATGCAGGCCGGCCAGCATAACAGCATAATTAAAGCAACACTGCTGAAATAATGATGAAGTTTGAAGTATGAATGGTTCTAAAAGACGCATCAAGAGTTAAAATATAATATATATCGCCCCGCAATCACCGCGGGGCGACAGGGTGTCTGATTCAGAATCAAACTCACAAAGCGGTTACCCCAATGACCCATTAAGCGGGTAGCGGTGACATCGTAATAACCCCGGCACTGAACCACCCACCTCAGAACAGTGAGCGGTGGAATATCAATGGCTATAGATCCCTTACCAATTTATTGTCACAAGCGATGCCATATATTGTAGTTTGGCTGAAGTGGTTTATTAAATATATGCTGTAACCCGCTAAAGGTCACTCCCTTTTTAATTGAATCTGGCGTTATATACTTCCTTAAAAACTATATACCCCACTATTGGTGCAACAATATATATCAATGGGTTAGCCAGCCAGGCGCCTGTCAGGTCAAGTACCATCAGTAGTTCTCCGGCCGAGTTCAATCCGCAACCAGGGCATGAAGCATTAAACATTGACTTCCAGAGACAAGGCGGAACAAGATCTGCTCCGCCGGCCATTTCGAATAACCACGCAGCAAGGAAGTATCCGGTCATTAACATAACCGGATACTTTCTTAACAAGGTTTTCATGGAATCAGACTACAGTTTAATAATATTTCCCTGCGCATCCTTAAAGTTACCCATCAGGATAATGATAAAATCAATCAGCGTCCAAATGCCGCATCCTCCCAGTGTTAGCAGTTGCACTACACCGATTCCCGTATGTCCGGTATAAAACCGGTGCACACCAAGATAGCCGAGAAAAAAACAAAGCAGCAGCAGAGTTAATCCTCTGTTGTCATTTTCTCTCTGTTGAGGAGCGTTATGAGCAGTAGCCGCCTGCCTTACTCCGCATTTAGGACATATTTCTGCTTTTATGTGGATTACTTCTCCACATTCCGAACAGTATTTTTCGTTTTCGTTTTTCATAACCTTCTCGATTATATTATGTGTATTGTTGTATCAGCCAATTTAAATACCGGCTTTCAGGGTAACGTTTCTTTTTTCAAGCCAGCCGTCTCTTTGCTAATTGCAATTCTCAAGATACCGGGTAAGCGACCGCAAAAACTCTTCCATTTCTTCTGCTGTTTTGTATTTATCCTCAAGCTCCACACGCAGTTTATCAGCTTTCAAGGCCAGTTCCTGGCTTCTTTGAAGAACGGACATATCACCCGATGCGGCCTTCTTCATCAACTGCTGTGCTTCACAGGTTAGTTCGGCCACTCTTTTGGCGTCATTGTCAATTGAACTGCATGCGCCGGCCGACAACAGCAGCGTGATAATAACTGCAGGTAAAAAGATTTTTCTTTTCATAAGCGCGCCTCGTTTTTGTTTATAATACATAAGCCGTTATTTGATTGCATATATACAAAAAGCAGTTTCATCGTATATGTTGCAGTTCAAACTCCGGTTCCCCCTCTGCCCGAGCGGCGGCTTTTCCCGTGTCACGGTCAAATCTGATAAAAAAGGTTTTACCCTGTTTATTCCACACCCTGAAGTCTGCTTTTATTTCAATAGTGTTTTGTGAGCTGCCGGTTACGTTGTAGCTCCCTTCAAAATGCTGAAGAGTGCTGTCCCTCAGCTCAGATTCGGCCAGCCAGATAATTCCCGTCTCGATGATGATGAAGTTCAGTTCTCTATGACCAGACGATTCTTTCAGGTCGGGACTCAGGTTTGCTGACTCTGACCGGTTAATAGCGTAAAGTTGTCTGATACCCCTGTAAACCCCTGCAAGTTCTTCCGGAATCATGTTCACTGTCGGATTGCTCCTGAAGTTCACCGCCGAACCCCCGGCAGAGCCAAGATTAAACTCCGTGCTGTGAAAGCTTACAAAAAGAATAGCCCCCAGAATGGTTATTGCAGTAACAGTAAACGTTCTTTTCATCATAATTGTTTTCCCCTGTTTGTCAGATGTGATTTTCCCGATTGTCGAATGGCAGCCATTTATACCCCCCTTAACTTTCTTAATATCCGGCGGAGTAATCCTATACGGGGTTTCGGCTGATCCATCCGGCAATATTTACATCTGAGCGCCTTGGCTGCAATTTGCTCTCCGCAATAGACACAGGTTTTTTCTTTTTGACTTTTCATCGACTTTATTCCAAAAAAATGATCCTCCCTTCTCCCCCGCAAGGAAGGACTTAGAAAATTTACTGTGTCAATCTAAACGGAGGTGGTTAAAAAAACGGTTAATTTTTGGGTTAATAAAAGGGTTAAAATGAAAATTTTTCAGATTTTTTGCATTTTTTTGAGGCGAAAGCATTTTCTTCCTTCAGATAATAGAAGTCTTGACATTAATTTCGCTTTAGCAATCAATTTTGGGGATGAATAATAATGACTCTGTAATTTCGATCGGCGGGAATCCTCACTGATTTATAGTCCTATTAAAAACTGCGACTGCTTAACTTAGTTACAGTTCGGACAAGGAAGCCAGGGTTTACCCGATGAAATGAGAAAATTGGAAGTCTGCTAACCTGGTATCCCTGTTGTCCCTTAGCGAAGCTTTTTTTAACGCTGAGTAAAGCAAAGTACATGCAAAATTCCGCAGAGTTTTCCCATACGCTTTAACCTGTGCTGTTTTGCATCCTCCGAACATCCGCGGACCATTTTCGCAGTTAAAAGGGAAAGCTAAGAATCAAATGTATCCGGAATGTAGAGTGCATATTATGCCTTCTGTCTGCTTACCATCTCGTTAATCCAGATCGGGGCAAAAGGCGATGTGCAGCCATTCGCAACGGGATAGTCCCGGTATATACCAAGCTTCTCTCCGATCTCAAGAGCCCTCTTTCTGAATTCCGGATGATTAATTCCTGTATAAGCCAGAGCGATGTTCATAGTCCACTGAACCTCCCGCGCTGCAGTTGGCATTTCCTTTTCAATCCGGTCTAAGATTTTTTTCAGATCAAGATCTTCAGCACCCCATACAATCTTGCTTGCGGTCAAATTCCAGCCGCATCTTCCCTGCCAAGGGTTGTCAGATTCCAGCCAGCGTACTCTCAGCTCCTCCTGGTACTGAGACTCTTTTAGCACGTA
The DNA here is from genome assembly GCA_020848375.1 of Ignavibacteriaceae bacterium. GTDB lineage: Bacteria > Bacteroidota > Ignavibacteria > Ignavibacteriales > Ignavibacteriaceae > H2-BAC3. The sequence continues at coordinate 2,883 of JADLAF010000039.1, read as the reverse complement.
TGAGTTAAACCAGTCGGCTACCCAGTCCAGCCCAAGGTCAGAAGCCATATCATTGAGCTCTTCCCGGGAAAGTTCAGCAGGTTTCATGATCAGAATAGCCAGAAGCCGTGCATCATAGTTTCTGGTTTTCCAGAGTTCAAGCCCAAGCTGATGATTATTTTTAAGTTTTTTGGCAATCTTTCTGATATCGCCTGTTCTCACACCAAAGAGGCGGTCAGGATCCGCACCATGTTTAACATGGCGCTTGTGCATTTTTACATCGCTCAATGCTTCGAGCTGGGAGAGGAGTTCGGTGACAGTCATAGGATTCTACAGTTATTCTTTTGTTATAATATTTCAGATATATTTTTTATCGTCTCATCCCCGCTTATATTCCGGATTTTAATTCTCTTAGGCATTTTATCAGATGTAATTTTCCCGTCCCAGAATTCTTTTGTTCTGACTCCGTTATTAATTACATACCCTAGCTTGTCAATTTTAATTTCAGTTGAACTGTGCCACGGACCTTCTGTGTTTTCACAGTCAAGTGAAATAAGTTCTATCAGTTCTAATCCTTCCTCACTGATGTTTATCGGGTCAAACTTTTTCCCTTTTACCAATGATTGCAAATTGCCTTTTTGGTTAAATTCATCTATCTTTTGAATGAGCCGGTCACTTAGAAACTTTGTGATTTCCGTTACATATACGGTCCCTGCTTTTGTGACGGCAAACTCAACTATATCCTCAATTACAATTTCATGCAATAAGTTTTTTAAATCTTTTAGTTCTACCTCAATTTCGGTTGCATTGTTTTCTTTTATAAATTTTTCCAATGCTTTTTGGTCGTCTATATCAGTGTAGTAAACAATTACCTTATTAACGCTGATTTCTAAATTCTGAAGCTCCTGATTTATAATAGTATTAACAGCAGGAATATCTAAAACTTTTTCCTGCGTATTCAGCAAATTAGGCACATATACCGGAACCGTTCCCGCCTTTGACTCAGTTACTGCCCCAAACCAAAAATTGCTAATTCCAGAAATATTCCTATGCAGGCCTGGTATAAGCATTGCCAGTTTATCCATTGTCTGCTGCGGATTTCTGAATAAACTTACTCCGTCTTTTATTTCTAAAATATGAAAATCTGCTTTCGCTTGAATTAACCGATCCCTGACAGTTTGTATGCTGTTTATTCCAATATCTACATGAATGAACTTTCGTCCAAGATCATTTGCGATTTTTGCTGTAACACCACTGCCGCCAAAAAAGTCAGCCACGATTATCTTCTCAGTTTTTTCATGGTCACGAAACTCATTGCTTCCCCCTTCAATAATTCTTCTTAATAACTCACTTGGTTTCTGTGTCGCATAATCAGCAAATTCCTTGCTTTTTTCTTTGGTCACTGAACTTTGCCCAATACTCCAAACGTCATCTGCTTTTTTTTCGCTGTAATCATTATAAATGATTTTACCATTTTCATCTCTGGCCGCTACCAATTTTTGTTCTTCCTTTGACCAAACTCGCTTATCCCTTTTCACTGTTTTCCCTAAATCTATGAAAACACGGTTTGCTATATAATTATCTTTATCAATGCAATACCAAAAAATGTTATCGTGATTGCCAGCAAAGCCTTTTACATTTCCTTGAAAATTGTCCGGGTAATACCAAACAATTTCATTAATGAAGTTATGTTCACCAAAAACCTCATCCATTAAAATTTTCACATAATGTCCAATACTGGCATCCAAGTGAACAAAAATGTTCCCCTGTTCACTCATAATACTTTTGATTACCATTAAATTTTCATACATCCAGTTAAGGTAATCTTCTTTTCTCCAAATATCACCATACATTTTTTCCTCAAATGCTTTGAGTTCTTCAATCTCCATTTCCTGCTTTGCAGCAGCTATTTTTTCTGCTAATTTAGGGTTTCTCCTTAGGTAAATCTTTTTTGCATAGTCAGCTCCGCTTGCAAATGGCGGGTCTATGTAAACAAGATCAACTTTTACTCCCTTCTCTTTAAGATAGGCGCATGCAGAGATGCACTCTCCGCGGATAACAAGATTGTCGGATGGCCCGCCAACTGTTTCGATTGGTTCGACTTCATAGAAAGGCATACCTCTTTTAATCCGGTTATAAACTTTATCGTTTTCATGATAACGAAGTACCCGCTGTTTCCGGATAATGTTGTTTAATATCGCTTGTCCTTCAATGGTGTTCGGGTAGTAAGGAATGTATTTTACTGGCATAGTTAGTCGTTAAAAAACTGGTTTATTTTACTATTCAATTTGGTGATGTTTGAAGTAAGATCTTTACTGTCTTCCAGATAAAGAAAATCAAAGCGCTGATAGCCAAATTTTTCTTTGTTAAGTTTAAGAAACTCTGTTTCTATAAAGTTTTTCTTTCTGAGGAATACTTTATCCTCAGCATAAATAGCGCCTTTTGTTTCTACAAGAAGTGCCTTGTGAATTGTACCCGGCTTTTTAGAGGTAATATTCTTTTCTTTCCGCTTAATTATAAGAAAGTCGGTGGTGTATTTTCCTATATTCTTCCAATACCTGCCCTCTTTTGCAAAACAGTTAATTACAAATTCCGTCAGCCCTCTTTCACCATTGTAGTATATTTCCAGATCATTATTCTTGAAGTCAGCTAATTGCAATACTTTTTGCAGTGTTTCTGTTTCAAAATCGCTGCTTCCCCCTGCGCCGAAATTATATGGCAGGTAATGGAAAGTATGGTCCTTGGATTTGACTGACAATGGATAATCTCTTTCTGCGATAAAGCTATCATAACTTGGAACAAAATTTCCCATTCCCTGCGTTTCTAATGCAGTCCTCATAACCTGATATGCCTTTTCGATTTCTTGTAAGTCAATCCTTACGTCAGCATGGGAGTTATCCAATT
>JADLAF010000038.1 GCA_020848375.1 Ignavibacteriaceae bacterium | reverse complement strand
TGTTTCGGCAGCCGGTTTGCTCTCCGGAGTGTTTCCGCCGGAAGAGGTCGGAGCTGAGTTTTTGTAATCGGTCTGGTAGAACCCCGATCCTTTAAAAATGGGTGCAATGCCTGAACCGATCTTTCTTTTCACAGGACCGTTGCATGAGGGGCAGTTGCTCAGTGGTGCGGAGCTCATGCTCTGGAAATGTTCGAACTGGTGTCCGCAGGAAGTGCAGACATAATCATAAGTTGGCATAGTTTTCCTCATATCTGATTTTAACTGATCGCAAAATTAATGAATATCTCAGAATTTTTCTCTATTTTACTCTTTTGATGCACAATCTTTGTTAACGATTTACCAATGAAAAAATTTTTCGCGATTCTCCTGCTTATCCTTGGTCTTCAGGGCTGTTTGAACTACGAACAGGATATTTCCCTCAATCCGGATGGCTCCGGTACCATGGTGCTGACATACTGGATGAAGGTGTCCGACCCGCAGAATACTTTACTTCTTGACCAGACGGGGCTTTTTAACCAGGATACTATAAGAAGCCAGTTCAGCACTCCTTTTACAGTGGTGAAAGAGATTTCGGTCGTGACTGATACAGTGGATTCCATTTCGCGGGCTGTTGTGCAGATAGAATTCACCCATATTGACTCGTTAAACCATACCGAGGCATTCCGTGGGTCAAATTTCTCTCTGAAAGATGGTGCCATAGGACAAAAGGTCTTCTCACAGTTTATTTCTCCTATTGTTACCGGATTCGGTTTTACGGGGGAGGACTATACTGTTACCTACAAATACAGTTTCCCCGGGGAGATCATTCAGCATAACGCCACTTCAGTTGAGAAAAAATATCTCATTTGGAGTTACTCGATGTCGGAACTTGGTAAGGGGAAAACAATTTCAGTGACCTACCGTGCTTACAAACTCAAGGAAACACCTTATTGGATTTATGCCCTCTCCGGTGCGGTTCTGCTTATTGTTCTTATTTTCCTGTTCAGGAAAAAGAGGGGATAGGGTTTATTTAATTTCCCTGATAAAACGGGAATGTGTTTTATTGAACGCATTCCCGTTTTTGTTTTATAGGGGTGGGGATGATTGATTTCTACCAACATGCAATCCCCTCCGGGAATTGTGGTATGCGATTTTCTGTAGAGACGCTGCAATTGCCGCAGCGGATGTATAAATAATGAGTAAAAGTCTCACGGCGATTGCAACGTCTCATGGGAGTATTAGAAAACGGAGCATTACAATATATATAACTTTCCGCAAATAGGTAACCAGCTCTGCGGCTTTGAAGGGAGTGTGGTAACTATGGGTTGTATATACGTAAAATAAAAGCCCCGTACATTTCCGGGGCTTCTTAAATTAAGAATTACCTTTTAAACCAATTCATATTTCATAATTCACCAATCATAATTATTTAAGCAGTGTCATCTTGCCTGTTAACGCCTGCATCCCTGCTTTCAGCCGGTAAATATATACTCCTCCCGGAAGATTACCGGCCTGGAAATTAACCTGATGTTTTCCCGCTGTCATTTCTGCATTGTTTATCAATACGGCGATCTCCTGTCCCAGTATGTTATAAATACGCAAGTCTGTTGTTACACTCTTAGGCAGAGTGAAACTGATCACCGTTGAAGGATTAAACGGATTCGGGTAGTTCTGCTCAAGTGAGTATTCCTGAACCAGGTCAACTGTTTCCTCAGCCGAAACCGGCGGGCGGTAGCCGCGTATTTGTCCGCCTGTTCTTTGTGCATTTCCTTTATAGGTTAACCAGCTTTTTTCTGCATTAAAGATACCCGGAGTATCATAACCGTAAACTCGCCTGTTGAGTGACCCGGCAAAAATTTCAGTATCGCCGTCACCATCAATATCTGCAATGGTGGGGGAAGTTTCAAATCCGATGACAACGTGAACATCTTCCGCTATTAATGGGAATCCGGGTACAAGCTGTGCCGAATCAGTAAATGCATAAATGGTGCCTTTGCTGGTCGGCACAATCACATCCCCTTTGCCGTCACCGCTTACATCCCCGATTGCAACAGAACCATCAACCCATGTTGCAAAAATTCTTTGCGGAAATCCTGGCAAAATTGTACCGTCTAATTTCCAGGCCCATGCCAGACCGCTGTCAACGGCAGTAACGGTGCCGTAAGCGAGTTCGGGGATTGAGTCTCCGGTCATATCACCGATTGCGACACTGGCGAAATAGTGACCTGAATAAACCGGAATAGGAAAATTCGGAAAAATATTTCCTGTATAATCAAATGCGTATATACCATTGATCCCCCCGAAGGTCATATTCAGTTTAACGATAATTTCAAGATCGCCGTCCTGATCAAGATCATAGAGAGACGGTGCGGCACCGGCACTGGTGTAGGTAATCTTCATCGGCCAGCCGTCAAGTGGGCGCCCTCCTTTATCAACAACATGCATTGATGCCGCGGTCGAGTCAGCCAGTCGGCCTCCTGATATATATACAATCTCATTATGACCGTCATTATTGATATCTCCCGCCGCCGGAGCGCTGTCACCGCCATAAATCATGTCAATCGGGAATCCGGGTATATACTCGAACTGGCTTCCGGTGTATCTTAACACGTGCAGTTTGGCTTCGTTGTAAGGGGAATCCCGGTAATAGGAGGTAATTACGATATCAAGTTTTCCGTCCTCATCTATATCAATCAGGGCAGGCGTGGTTGACTCATGCTGCGAACCCAGAAAAAAAGGGGAACCGGTGAGCTGCTGTCCGTTTACTTTATAGATGAAGAGCATTCCGTTTTCGTCCCCGAAGACAAGTTCCATTTTGCCGTCTCCGTCAACATCACCTGCCGCGGTGATCTCGATAGAACCGGAATTCTGTAACTGCCCGGCAGGCACGGCCTGCGGGAATCCGATCTGATAAGCCCCGTTGGCCTTCCAAACAAAGAGTTCAGGAGTCGCAAAACTCTTTGTAACGGAAATATTTAAGACCCCGTCACCGTCAAAATCGGCAATGGTGGGGGAGTTGGAGTAGAGCCCCCAGTCACCGCTTGCTGACCGCGGCCAGCCGTACTGATACGGTAAGGTCTGTGCGGAAACCTGCCAGATGAGTAAAAACAAAACAAAAGTTGTAATGAGGCGCATTTTTGCCTTCTCGATATTATTTAACCCCTGTAATTTACAAATAATCACCTTTTTTACTTAGCCCGAATAGGGTTATTTTTGCTATTTCAATCAGGTTAATTGCGGTTTTTGTAGTACCAGCGCATGTTAAAAAAAATTCTTTTTGTCGCCGGAGGCATCATTATATTCATCTCTGGTACATTCATATACGGTCTCACTTCCAATTTACAAACCGTTACACTTCAGGAAGCCATGAGGCAGAGAGGATTAACCGAAATACGTAATCCTGAAATTGTTATAATCAGAAATCAGTATCTGCTTCGGCTCTACTCAGATTCTGTTCTGGTTAAAGAATACCGGGCTGTCTTCGGAACGAATAAAGGTGTAAAAAGAAGACAGAATGACCGGGGGACTCCTGTCGGGGAGTATCTGATCTGCCGGATTGATACCGTCCACCGGTATGAGTCTTTTATTCAGTTGAATTATCCGAACATGGAAGATTTGAACTCCGGTCTGAAAGACGGAATACTAACACAGGAGGAATTCAACCAACTGCGTTTCAGATATTATTATCAGGAATGCCGGGCGGACAGCAGCAGCAGAATGACCGCGGTAGGAATACACGGCATCGGGCAACTGAATTTTTTGTTTAAAAATCTTCCTTTCGTTTTCAACTGGACAAACGGCTCGGCGGCCGTCAGTAACGAAAGCATACATGAATTAGTATCAGTAGTAAAAAAAGGAACACCTGTTGTTATCAGGTCAAACTAAAATTGTTGTATATCTTCTCTTTCTTTTTTTGATTGTTTTCTCAGTTACGGGATGCAATACAGAAAGGGAACAGCCAGAAGGTTCACTTCATGAGTACCTGAAGCAGGGGGAGAACGCACGGCTTTTTCTTGAAAAGAATCTGAGTTTAGAACTGCAATACGGCTTCTATCTGCCGTTGCTTGCTGCAGATACTTACAGGTTCTGTTATCTTGAGGAAGAGGACAGTTTCGCTGAGTGGGGCATCAGATTTGTCTTCGCGGAGCTTCAGGATACTCTTCTCGTGAAAATATATACAAGCCCGATCTTGGATGGTTCGCTCAAAGAGTCTGATGTCAAACCTGTGCGCCTGTCCGGATATACTTACGATCTGTTATTTTATCACTCAGGAAGCTATTTCCTTGGTTCCGGAGGCGGGGAGGTTTATTCTTATCTGGCTGACTTTGAGGAAAAAACTTTTACTCCCGGTTTTCTTGAGGTCACCGGAGGCGGCATGGTAACGCTCTCAATTCCTTCCGGTATTCCTGATGTTATGAAAAAGTTCTTTGTGGGTGAATTTAAGAAAAACTACCCCTCACTTACGGTTGAAGAGTTTGATGCTGCCAGTTAAAAGTTTACCTGTACAAGTCACATTGATTCTGGCGATGATTGTTTTGCTCAGCCAGACGTTCACTGAGGCGCAGACCCGTCAGCAGTATGAGCTCAATTCTATCTCCTTTTCCGGTAATACGAAGGTAAGTTCAGGAAATCTTGAACAAATAATATATACAGTCGAGTCTCCTGTCTGGCTTTGGAAATTTATTAATTCATTCTCCGGATTCGGGGCTCCTCCGGTCTATTTTGACAGCACTACTATTCAGTATGATATGAGGGCATTGTCAGAATATTACACTTCAAACGGATTTTTTCAGGCAGAATTTAACTACTCTTATACTCTTGATTCGGTTGAAAAAGTGGCAAATCTCAGGTATGAGATCAGCGAAGGGGTTCAGTCAAAATATGGTGAAATTGAATTCTTTGGTTTCCCCAGGGAAGACCCGGGCCTGGTTGCTGAAGCGGTTAAAGGATTCCCTGCTGATTCAACCATGTTTTTTAATCAGTCGGTGGTTAAAGCCGGTATTGACAACATCACTGTGTTTTTTGAAAACAACGGATATATGCTTGCACGGTTTGACAGCACAATTATACTCCGTGATACTGTGAGCAACCGGGCGCATCTGCAGATTTATCTCTTCCTCGGTAAAAAATATTCCATCAGCAGCTTATCAGTCGAGAAAAAAGGGGAGGGGAGCGACGCGGTTGAGGATGAAATGCTTATCCGTCTGGTCGGCATAAAAAACGGTGAAACGTATAATCTTGAACGAATTCGCCTCAGTCAGGTTCGCCTTTACCGAACGGGTTTGTTTTCAAGTGTGGCTCTTAATCCTCTTTTCAGTGATACGGTTAACAGCACCGTACCTCTGATGATTTCAGGTACCATCGGAAATATCCATGAGCTGTCACCTGAAATTCTGATGAACAATCAGTCAAACACATTTAATGTGGGTGCGGGCGGAATTTTTGTAAAAAAGAATTTTCTCGGCGAGGCCCGAAAACTGAGCATCTCCGGTTCGGCTGGTTACCGTGATATTTTTCGGACAAATTTTGACAGAATGTTCAAAACGTTCTCACTGCAGGATACTACAATAAAAGGATATGTTGATGCAGCATTCCGCATCGAGCAGCCGTATATATTCAACAGGCCTATTCTGGGAACCTTTGAAACGTACTTCCGCATTAATAAAGAAGATAACTCAAATAAAAGAAACTACGGAGGCAAACTCAGCTTAGAGTTTGAACTGCCGAGATATACATTTATCAATTTCATAACTGCATATTATAATCTTGAAGTAGCGGACGAACTTTTCCCCTCAATTTCAGGCATTAAACAGATTAATAAGACTCTTTCTATTCTGGGGGCTGATTTACGTTCATCCCATGTGGACAATCCGCTTTTTCCCACGAAGGGCTACAACTTCAGTTTTCTTGTTGAGGAAGCGAACCTTCTTGACTACGGAGTTACAAATCTTTTCGGAAGTGAGTTTAACGGAACTTTGTTTTATAAGACCGCGATTACCGGAGCATATTATTTTAGTTTAAACCGCAACCTTACTTCAGTGCTCGGTGTTAAGCTGAAAACAGGGCACCTGCAGGCGTACGCAGGTGATGATGCCGGTATCGCCACAACACGCAGATATACCGCCGGTGGCAGTAATTCTATCCGCGGATGGGCAGCACGCCAGCTTGCCCCTGCTGAGATTCGTGTGCTTGACAATGAACAGGTTATCGTACAGGGGGGCAACTTTATTCTTGAGGGCTCAGTTGAACTCAGGATGAAAGTTTTTGGTGATTTTGGATATGCTGCCTTTGTTGATTATGGTAATGTATGGAAAAATCATACCAGGTTTAACATACCTGAAGTCGCAGTCGCGGGGGGACTTGGCCTCAGATATTATTCCCCTTTTGCACCTTTCCGTATTGATTTTGGAATCAAAGTCTATGATCCGTACGATAAGCGTCCCATTAGCCGAAAAAAATTCTTCGGCGAGCTGATGGAGTACCATTTCGGTATCGGAGAGGCATTTTAATAAGGATATATACATGAAAACACACATCACGAATGTCCGGGTTCGCTATGCTGATACTGACCAGATGGGGTTTGTATATAACGGCAAGTATTTTGAATATTTTGAAGTTGGCAGAACGGAACTGCTCCGCGATAACGGTCTTACTTATAAGGGTATAGAAGAAAGCGGATATATGCTTCCGGTCCTGGAAGTGGGTATCCGTTACAGAAGTCCTGCTTTCTATGATGAACTGCTTGAAGTGCAGACCATCACGAAAGAAACCCCGTCAACCAGGATTCGGCTTGAGCATAAGATATACGTCCCCGCCAGAGAAAAGCTCATTTGTGAAGGTTTTGTTGAACTGGTCTTTGTTGATGCCAAAACCCGCCGCCCTATGCGCGCTCCGCTGTCATTCACTGATGCAATGAGGAAATTCTATGAATAATGACATCTTTTATCATCCTTCCATAGATCACCTTATTACCCTTGCCATAAAGGAGGATCTTGATACCGGAGATATAACTGGTGAGGCAATTTTCAGTCACGAACAGGCGATTGGCCGGTTTGTTGTTAAGCAGGATGGAGTAATATCAGGACTCCCGCTAATCGAGATTGTATATAAAAAGCTGAATCTTCAGAGCGAGGTAACCTGTTTCTTTAAGGACGGAGATGAAGTAAAAAAAGGAGATGTGGCTGCCGAGCTTCACGGTGAAGCAAAAAAACTGCTCACGGGAGAGCGAACCATTCTTAATTTTCTGCAGCGCATGAGCGGTATCGCCACAAAAGCTTCTCATTTCATTGATGAGATGACAGATCATAAAACAATGCTGCTCGATACACGTAAAACGCTCCCGGGTCACCGTTTGCTTGACAAATATGCAGTTACATGCGGCGGCGCCAGCAATCATCGCATGGGGCTCTATGATATGTTTCTGATAAAGGATAATCATATTGCCGTGGCCGGTTCAGTTACCCGCGCGATTAACAATTGCCGTGAATATGCAGAGAAAAATAACCTGCAGGTTAAACTGGAAGTTGAAGTTGATACTCTCGTTCAGTTTGATGAAGCGCTGGCGCTGCGGCCGGATATTATCATGCTCGATAATTTTTCACTCGGAGATATTGCGAAAGCCGTGGCGCTGAATAAGGGAGTTTGTAAACTGGAAGTCTCCGGAGGTGTCCGGCTTGAGGATGTAAAGTCCATTGCTGCACTGGGGGTTGATTATATATCGACCGGTGCCCTCACACACTCTGTTGAAGCGCTGGATATATCACTTGATGTGGTTCTTCATTAAGAAGCGGAATACACAGCAAACCGGATGATTGACAAAATAAAGCAGCTTTCAGTAGAAACCGTTCTTTACGGTCTAAGCACCTTTGTGGGGCGTTTTATTAATTTCTTCCTGGTCCCGTTTTACACCAACATTTTTCCCCCGTCTGAGTACGGTATTGTTACCAACATCTACGCGTATATAGCGGTAATGAACATAATCCTGCTTTATGGTATGGACTCCGCCTATATGAAAACCGCATCACCTCTTGAAGGGCAGGAACGGAAAAAAGCATTTTCAACGGCATGGCTGGGTGTTCTGTTTTCATCCACCCTGATCGGGTTTTTGCTTATGGTTTTTTACGGAGCGGGGGTCTCGGCTGTGTCGCTTAATCCGGAGCAGTCGGGTATATATCTTCTTGCGGTAGGTGTTCTGGTGTTTGACAATCTTGGTGCAATACAGTTTGTTCAGCTCCGGCTAGAGCAGAAGGCCCTGCTCTTCTCCTTAATTCGCATTGTGAATATCATTATAATGGTGGCTCTTAATTTTGTGCTGGTCCTCAGATTTGACTTGGGAGTGGAGGCAGTATTTATCAGCAATTTTGCCGCCTCCTTTTTCTCTTTTACTGTTGTATCCTTTTTTACCTTTAAATACTTTGCCTTCGGTTTTGATAAGGTGCTGTTTAAGAAGATGGCAAAATTTGCCCTGCCCTATCTTCCGGCCGGTCTGGCATCTGCTTTTTTACAGGTCATAGACCGCCCCATCGTTGAGGGAATTCTGGGGCTCGAAGCTCTCGGTATATATCAGGCGAACTACCGGCTTGGTATATTTATGATGCTCTATGGTTCTATGTTTCAGTTTGCCTGGCAGCCGTTTTTTCTGAAACATGCCAGGGGAGAGGATGCACCTCTTCTTATAGGCCGAATCTTCACGCTCTACTTGTTAATCGGGTTTGTTATACTCCTGTTCTTTACTTTTTTTATTGAAAATTTGCTCGCGGTTTCCGTCAGGGGAGTTTCGCTCATCGGAAGAGATTATACTTCCGCATCCGGTATTATCCCCATCATTTTAAGTGCGTATCTATGTAACGCTGTCTATATCTTCTTTAGCGTGGGTATTCTGCTGAGAGAAAAAAGCACTATCGTCCCGGTATTCGTAGGGACAGCCGCCATTATTAAAATCAGTCTTAATCTGCTATTTCTTAAGAGTGCCGGAATTTATCTGGCTGCTTGGGCAAGTTTTGGGGCGTATGCGTTTCTTGCGCTCTCGTTTTATATATATTCGCGGAAAACCTTCCCTATTGAATTTGAAAAAAAGAAGATTTTGCTTCTGACGGTGATATCCGCGGTTTTTATCGCGCTGGCATATAGTATTGCCGACTACCCAATTTTAGCCAAAGGTGTCGTTTTTCTTCTTTTCCCTGCCGCGCTCATGGTCTTCGGATTCCTGCGCCCGTCAGAAACCCGGCGCCTGAAACAGCTTTTCAGGAGATAAAATGAAACAAAACGAAATACCTGTTTATTTTAAGCGTGTCATTTCTGATTTTCAGGATATACCACTACCTGCCTATCAGACTGACGGAAGCGCCGGTCTTGATATCCGTGCTGCAATTGCTGAGCCAATAACCATTCAGCCGGGTAAGTTTATGAAAATCCCGACAAATTTAACCTCTGAAATCCCGCCGGGGTATGAAATTCAAGTTCGTCCCCGCAGCGGACTGGCGGCAAAGCACGGAGTTACCGTTCTTAACTCCCCCGGGACCATAGATTCTGATTACCGCGGTGAAATTCAGGTCATTCTGATAAATCACGGAGTGGAGCCCTTTGAAATTCACAGAGGTGACCGAATTGCCCAGCTTGTTCTGGCTCAGGTGACGAGGATGGATGTGGCAGAGACTCTGTCGGTGAGCGATACCAAAAGAGGTTCCGGCGGGTTTGGTTCATCAGGTAAAAAATAATCTTTTCAATTTACAAGTAGAAAATAAAAACAGGGTTGTGTAAGTTTGCCGGGTAACCTATTTCTGCTTTCGAGTTTCCCGGAGTAAAATCTTCTCAAATACAGATGACAGAATTCATTCATTTACATAATCATACTCATTACAGTCTGATGGACGGCGCTGCCAGCGTTAAGCAACTGGTTTCTGCAGCAAAAAAGCAGGGAATGCAGTCTGTTGCCATTACTGACCACGGTGTGATGTATGGCGTTCCTGAGTTTTACAGAAAATGTAAGGAAGAGGGGATTAAACCCATCATCGGGATGGAAGCATATATCGTCCTTGACCGGAGCCGTTTTGATAAAACCAAACAGGAAGAAGTTAACGGTCGGAAGAAAAAGCAGTATCAGCATCTTATCCTGCTGGCCAAAAATTTTACCGGATATAAGAACCTTATTAAACTTTCAACGGCGGGATTTCTTGAGGGTTATTATTACCGTCCCCGTATTGATATGGAGGTGCTGAAGCAGTATTCCGAAGGGCTTATCTGCACAAGTGCCTGTCTTGGCGGCATTGTCTCACATTTCATAGCGGAAGGGGAACCGGAAAAGGCCGAAAAGGTTGCCCGTGAGTTCAAAGAGCTTTTTGGCGATGATTTTTATCTTGAACTTCAGGATCACGGCATAGAAAAAGATAAAATGATTCTGCACTCGGTTCCGCGGCTTGCCAAAAAACTTGACATACAGCTCATTGCCACAAACGACTGCCACTATATATATAAGGATGATGCCCTGGCACATAACGTTCTGGTGCATCTTTCCGATAAAACAGGGGAAGTTGATTTCAGAAAGCTGCGTTACGGCACCGATCAGCTTTATTTTAAGAGCGCCGCTGAAATGAAAAACCTTTTCCGCGAGTGGCCATCATCTATAGAGAACACTCTTGCGATTGACGAAAAGATAGATCTTAATCTTGACAAGCAGGGGAACCACTTCCCCGAGTTTCCTATTCCTGATGATGCTCCGTCAAAAGAGTTAGACGGATATATGGAATACCTTGCTTTTGAGGGGCTTAAAAGGAAGTTCCCTGAGATATCGCATGAAATAAAACAGCGTTTTGATTTTGAAGTTGCTACAATCCGCGATATGGGGTTTGCCGGTTATTTCCTTATCGTTCAGGATTTTATAAACGCCGCAAAAAATATGGGGATACCGGTAGGCCCTGGCAGAGGCAGCGCGGCCGGCTCGCTGGTAGCTTACTCTCTTGGCATTACGGATGTTGACCCCTTGAAATATAATTTGTTGTTTGAACGTTTCCTTAACCCGGCCCGGCGTTCAATGCCTGATATTGACGTTGACTTTGCGGACGATCAGCGCGGTGAGGTTATTGACTATGTCAAAAAGAAATATGGGGAGGAAAACGTTGCCCAGATTATAACCTTTTCGCGACTCTCTTCAAAGCAGGCGATTCGTGATGTGGCGCGGGTGCTGCGTCTTCCGCTGAGCACCGTTGAAAAAATTACCAAGGCAATTCCCGCTAAATACGGCAAGGTATATACTATTGAGGAGGCGCTTGAACTTCCTGAACTGAAGTGGATACGTGACTCTCAGGAAGAAGACATAAAGAATCTTATTACTTTTGCACGTAAACTGGAAAATCTGAACCGCAACCATTCAAAACACGCCGCGGGTGTTATCATTACCTCGAAGAAAGTAAGTGATGTGGTTCCGCTCTCACGGGCTGAAAGTCAGACTGAAATTGTAACCCAGTATAACATGAAAGAACTGGAAAGCAGTGGTCTGCTCAAGATGGATTTTCTCGGACTGAGAACTCTTACCATCATCCGAGATGCAATAAAGATGATTCAGGAGATTCACGGCGTAACCATCAACATTGATAAAATTCCTGATAACGATAAAAAAACTTTTGAGCTATTTGCCCGCGGTCAGACAACAGGCGTCTTCCAGTTTGAGTCTGCCCCAATGCGTGAGTATCTGCGTAAACTGAAACCTGAAAGCATTCTTGACCTCGCGGCAATGAACGCGCTCTACCGCCCCGGTCCGATGGAGTTTATTGATGACTTTATTGACCGTAAAGCAGGCAGAAAAAAAATTGAATATGCGCATCCTCTTCTTGAGGGTATTCTGAGTGAGACCTACGGTATCATTGTATATCAGGAGCAGGTAATACAGATTGCAAACGTTATTGCCGGTATGTCCCTGGCGGATGCTGACATCTTGCGCCGGGCTATGGGTAAAAAAGATCTTGCAGCGATGAAAATGCAGGAGGAGAGTTTTATAAAAGGAGCGATTGAAAACAACGTTCCCGGCTCCGCTGCACGTGAGATTTTTGTGAACATAGATAAATTTGCAAACTACGGCTTTAACAAAAGCCATGCTGTGGCTTATTCAATAGTTGCCTATCAGACTGCGTACCTTAAAGCGAATTATACGGCTGAGTTCCTCGCTTCAAATCTTTCCCACGAAATGAAGAACAAGGATAAGATTGCGATTTTTCTTGAAGAGTGCAGAAAGCTGCACATCGGGGTTCTCCCTCCTGATGTCAATAGTCCGTCCGTCTCCTTCACTCTTGAAAAGGGTAATATACGCTTCGGGCTTTCGGCTGTACGAAATGTGGGGGTAAATGTGGTTGAAGAAATTATCAAGTCACGAAAAAAAATAGGCAGACCGTTTACTTCACTCTTTGACTTTACTTCAAATGTGAGCACCCGGACAGTGAACAAGCGTGCTATGGAAGGGCTTGTGCTGGCCGGAGCATTCGACAGTATATATCCAAACAGGAAAGCCCTCTTTGAAAATATCGAAAACGCTCTCGACTATGGCGGCCGGGCTCAGGAGTATCTTGAAAAAATTACCGACAGTCTTTTTGGCGCTTCAGATGATATGATGCAGATTAATGAACCGGAACTCCGTTTCACTATGGACTGGTCTGAAGCAGAGCGGCTCCGCAGGGAAAGGGAAATGCTCGGGTTCTATCTGACCGGTCATCCGCTGCGCAAATATGAACTTGAAGCCAACTCTTTTTCTACAATCCGGCTCGGTGAGGCAGGGGAGATGGCCGATGAAGATGCCGGCGGACTTGAAAGGGTTGTTGGTGTGGTTACTGAAATTAACGCCAAACTTGATAAAAAAGGGAATAAAATGGCGTTCCTGACCATCAATGATTTAACCGGCGCCTGTGAGTGTATGATGTTCTCATCCGTCTATGAAAAGTGCGGCGAAATGCTTGAGCCCGAAAAAGTATTCCTTTTTCAGGGATATACCGAAAAAGCAGGGGACAATCTTAAACTCCGGCTGGAAAACGTAATCCCGGTTGAGGAGTCGCGCGACATTCTGACCAAATACCTTGAGATCATAATTGACCGCGACAATCATCCACCGGAAATTATTTCGCAGCTTGAACCGGTTCTCAGAAAACATAAAGGAAATCTGCCTGTTCATATACGGCTTCTCTCCTCAGGTGAGTATGATGACCAAAAGTTCCGCCTGAAGAATCTGATGGTTTCTAATAACCCGGACACCCTCGAGGAGATTATGCGGCTGGTTGGTGAAAATTTTGTGACTCTTGCGGTTTCAAAAATGTAGTTTCTGATTCTTTCAAATTGTAAGATTTAATTCATTTTTGTATAATTGAACTTGACCGAAAAAAATATGGAAGGTGACAAAAAACATGTCTGATACCAAAAAGTGGGCCTTAGTCCTTGGAGCTTCATCGGGCTTCGGTGAGGCAACTGCCATTCAGATGGCCAAAGAAGGATATAATGTAGCCGGCGTACATCTTGACCGCGCTGCCACATTGCCCAATGTGGAAAGAATAACTTCCGAAATTGAAAAGTATGGTGTTAAAGCACTATTCTTCAATATAAACGCTGCCGATGACTCCAAAAGGAAAGAAGTGCTTGATACACTCGAAAACCTTCCGGAAGGCAAAGCGGAAGTATTCATGCTCCTGCATTCTCTGGCATTTGGGGCACTGCGTCCGTTTGTTGATTTTGGAACTGATGCACCATTGACCAAAGCACAAATGGAAATGACCCTTGATGTTATGGCGCACTCATTGGTTTACTGGACTCAGGATTTGTTTTACAGAAAGATGCTTGCCCGCAAAGCAAGAATTTTTGCTATGACCAGTTCAGGAAGTCATGTTTCCATTCCAACGTATGGAGCAGTCTCCGCCGCAAAAGCGGCTCTAGAGTCCCATTGCCGTCAGCTTGCCATGGAGCTTGGCGATCTTGAAGTGGCCGTGAGCCCAATTATGGCGGGGGTGACCGATACTCCGGCTCTGCGGAAGATTCCGGGGAACACACCGATGATCACTGTAGCGCAGAGAAAAAATCCGCGCAACCGTATTACCGCTCCGGAAGATATCGCGCGTGTTATTGCTTTACTCTGCAAGGAAGGGGGCGAATGGGTCTCCGGCGGTCTGATTCATGCTGACGGCGGAGAAGATGTTGTGAACTTTAACGGTCAGCGTGCCGATGGTACTAATTTACTTTGATTTAACAGACAGGATATATAATGAAAGCTCTTGAAGCAACAGATGCAAATTTTGAAAGTGAAATTCTTAATGCAGACCTGCCCGTACTGGTTGATTTCTGGGCTGTCTGGTGTGGTCCTTGCAAAATGATTGCCCCGGTAGTGGAAGAAATTGCCGGTGAATATTCAGGCAAACTGAAAGTTGCAAAAGTGGATGTTGACGAAAACCCTGTGAGCGGACAGAAATACGGCGTGCGCAGCATACCGACTCTGTTGCTGTTCAAAAACGGCAGGGTTGTTGAAACCATAATTGGCGCTATGCCAAAACCAAAACTTCTCGACCGCATCAAACCCCATCTGGTTTGATATATACGATAACTTTACTTAAAGACGGCGCGCCTCAGGCGCGCCGTCATAGTTTACACACACTCTTGAGAACATGAAAAAAATAATAATTACTGACAATGTTGATAAAAAAGCAGTCGCGCTTCTTATGGAAGCCGGCTTTGATGTTAATTACTCGCCGGGTATGAAACCGGAGGATATATATAAAGTGATCGGGGACTATCACGGTATGATTGTCCGTAGCGACACTAAAGTGAGTGCCGAAATGATCTCTTATATGAAAAATATGGAAGTGATCGGACGAGCCGGAACCGGCGTGGATAATATTGACTCAGCCGCTGCCACGCGCAAAGGTGTTATTGTAATGAATACCCCCGGCGGTAACACGATTTCAACCGCTGAACACACCTTCTCTATGATGATGTCACTTTGCCGGAACATACCACAGGCAGATGCATCAGTGAAAGGCGGCAAGTGGGACAGAAAATCATACAAGGGAACCGAAGTTCACGGCAAAACACTTGGTGTGGTCGGGCTCGGTAAAATCGGCCGCGAAGTTGCCCTGCGCGCTAAGGCATTTGGCATGCAGATAATCGGTTACGATCCGGTTCTGAGTCCTGATCTTGCCGCAAAAATGAATGTTGAACTGACCACGCTGGAGGATATATATAAACGATCAGACATAATAACCGTTCACGTGCCCCTGGACGCAACCACAAAAGACCTTTTGCGCGGAGAAACTTTCGCTAAATGTAAAGATGGCGTCAAAGTGATCAACTGCGCACGCGGGGGAATAGTTAATGAAGATGATCTGCTTGAGGCGCTGAACTCAGGCAAGGTCTCAGGCGCAGCAATGGATGTCTTTGTAAAAGAACCACCCGATTTTTCTCATCCTCTGCTGAAACACCCGAAATTTGTGAGCACCCCTCACCTTGGTGCCTCGACTGATGAAGCGCAGGAAAAAGTTGCCATACAAATAGCAGAACAGATAACTGATCTTTTCAAAAAGAAGATTGTTTATGGTGCAGTAAATGCCGCTGCGGTCGAAGCCGCTGGCAAACCAGAGCTGGCACCTTATGTAAAACTTGCCGAGAGCATGGGAGCGCTTCAGTCTCAGCTTCTGACAGCTCAGGTTAAGTCACTCAGGGTCAATCTCTTTGGAGACCTGCTAAATAACTCGGTTACCCTGATTACGGCTGCTGTTTTAAAAGGATTTTTAAATAGCAGAATTCCCGAACCAGTTAACTATATTAATGCTGGCTATTTTGCAAAAGAAATGGGTCTGCAGATTGAGGAGGTAAAATCCTCAGATCACCCTGATTATATTAATTTGATATCGGTGGAATGTACCACCTCAGCGGATAAAAGAAAACTTGACGGAGTGGTTTTCGGTAATAATGAAATCAGGATTGTTAACATAGATGAGTTCCATCTTGAACTGAATCCGGAAGGAGAGATGCTCTTTTATACGAACTTAGACAGACCCGGAATGTTAGCGAAAGTGGGCGCAATTCTGGCCGAAAACGACATCAATATTGCCGGACTTTCACTCGGCCGCTTCGGCATAGGAAAGGAAGCTCTGACGGTAATAAACCTGGATTCTGGCATGACGAAAGATGTTTTAACCAAAATATCTTCCATAAACGGTGTTTTTAAGGTTTTTTCGGTCAAAATCTGAGGTTTTAATCAAAATTTGTCTTGACAAAATGTTATTTTTTCGTTAAATCACTTAATAATTTGTATGAATTTTGGAAAAAATGAGAGCACTGGTTAAAATCTCCCTTAAATGGGTGGATTTTAACAAGTGAAAGTTTATTCATATTCATTAATCAATAATCACTAATCTATAAATAAAGGAGAGCATTATGCTTAGAAACCTTTTTACTTTTTTACTGATGGCAAGCTTCGTGCTGGTTACATATACCAACGCGCAGAATGCCAATAGAGTCGTTGCGAAGAAAGCACCGGTTGTAATGAACGAGGGCACTTATGTTCCTGCCCAGGGCAATACATTCGCACCGGTTCCTTTTATGCCTACCGCAGCAAGTTACGTTCAAGTTGATACCATGGCAAATGCTTATGGTCCTGCAATTGGTGTTTTGAACCCGATTTCTTATGACCCTGCTTCAAATGCTCTGGCATTAGTACACAGAGGAACAGCTTCTACCGGCGGTTCCGGATCATTGGTGTACAATCTTTCAACAGATCAGGGCGCAACCTGGACCAGAGTTGGTGTTGTAAACGCAACCGCTACCCAGAGATCATCACGCTACCCAAGCATGGCTATCTCAAATCCAACCGGCGGTGACCTTTCTGCTACAACCGGTGTATTTAGCTGGCCTGAACTGGTTGCTGGTGCTTTCGGCGGTGCAGGTTATGGTGCTGATCAGCCATTAGGTGCAAATGCTACATTTGCTACTTTCTCATCAACCGAATTATATAGCTCACAGGTTCTTTCATGGGTAAGTGATAACACTGCCAAAATGTATTGGGGTTCAGACAATCAGACTGATGCTTCCTACAAAATTTGGATGACTGAGGATTTTGGTGTTATTGATACTTTTGTATTCCCAAGTACAGTATTCACTGACGGTGGCAATATCTGCTTAGGCGGTGCTTCAGGCGGTGGTAATACTTACGTTGGTATGGTCGGTACTTTTGCAGATCCTTCAGGTTCAACCCCAATCGCAAGCGGCTGGTATCCGGCTGTTTCCAAAAAATCAGCTACCGGTGCTGACTGGGATGCTTTTGAAGTTGTTGACTTCAGAACAATTCCTGCTCTTTCACGTTTTGACAGATTATTTGACTATGTAAAAGAAGACGAATTTGTTTCTTATGGTGGCGACATCAATGTTGATACAGATGGTTATCCTCATCTTCTCTTAGTTCTTACTGATACAACCAGCGGTCCAAACACAGGCGTAAATGCTGTTGTTGAAATATTTAAAACTGCAAGCGGTTGGGACGGTAGAATTGTTTACGAAGGTATTGATGATATGATGTTCACCAGAGTTGACGGACTTGCACTTGGTCAGATGGGTCCTTCACCATACCTGGCAAGAAGCGCTGATAACGGCGGATGGGCAGCTCAGTGGGTAAACAAAGCAGCTAACGATACCCTTTGCGACATTTATATGTCATCCAGAGGGTCTGACGGTGTTTGGTCACAGCCGATGAACCTTACTGAAACTGTTGGAATGAACGAAAACAGCAGTCACTTCGCTAATAAAGTTTCAGGCAGCGCAGGCAGTTACAAAGCATTCAGCTTTTATACCTATACTGTCGGCAGTAATGATCCTGATCCAGATCCAACCCTTCCTGCAATGATTTTCGTTGGTGCAGTTCCATTCACGGTTATAGTAGGGGTAGAAGATGAAAACAATGCTCCATTGACTTTCAGCTTAGACCAGAACTATCCTAATCCGTTCAACCCATCAACTCAGATTACTTTTAACCTTTCAAAGGCAGGAAATGTATCTCTGAAGGTATTTGATGTGCTCGGAAGAGAAGTTGCTACACTCGTGAACAACGAATTAGCTTCAGGTTCACATACCATCAACTTTGATGCATCAAACCTGGCTTCTGGCTTATATGTTTATCGCCTTGATGCCGGTAACATGACAGCAACACGCAAAATGATGCTGATGAAGTAATTTATTCAGAGATTCTGAATTAGTTCATTTATTTCAAACGGATCTCTGAATAAGGGATCCGTTTTTTTATTTTGAACAAAACTATTTATATATTCCGCAGGAGAAAAAATTTACTCTTGTCTAACAATTAACTGAGTGGAGAAGAAATGAAAGTTTCGTTTTCAAAGATCTTTTCGATCTTCCTGTTCTTAACCTTCTCCGTCGTTTACGCACAGTCAGGTGTGGGTAAACTTGTCGGAAAAGTCATTGATGCAGGAACCAAAGAAGCCCTGATCGGGGCCAACGTACTGATTGTCGGAAGCGCGCAAGGTGCCGCAACCGATGTTGAAGGACGTTATTTTATTCTTAACGTAACCCCTGGTACCTATGAAGTCAAGGTCAGTTACGTTGGTTATGGTCCCAAAACCATCCAGGATGTCCGTATTGTTGCGAACATCACCTACGAACTCAATGTTGAGCTGAGCACTGATTTTACCCTGCCCACCATTGAAGTCAGTTCAAAGAAATTCTTTGAAGAAAAATCAACAAACACCACTAAAGTGCTGGATGCTGACCAGATCAGCAAACTGCCCGTAAAAGGCGTTGAAAAGCTCGCCGGTCTTCAGTCTGGCGTTGTAATCCAGGAAGGATCTGGCGGCGCTGACGGTAACGCTACCATTAACGTACGCGGAGGCCGCGGTGGCGAAGTTCTGTATATCGTTGACGGTGTTCCCCAGAATGATATTCTTTTTGGCGGAAACTCGGCTCAGGTATCAAACAATGCTATTGACCAGCTTTCATTCCAGATAGGTGGTTACGAAGCTAAATACGGTCAGGCACAGTCCGGTATCGTAAACGTTACCACTAAGTCAGGAAGCGCAAAATATTCCTTCTTTGGTGACGTTTTATCCTCAACATTCACCGATGATTACGGATATAACCTCTATTCTGCAAATATTGGCGGTCCGATTATTCCGGGCAATGCCAATCACACGATGTTCCTCTCTGGTGAAAGAGGGTGGTTCGGAGACGCTAATCCAAGAGCTATTGATTTAGTGATCCCGACCATGGGTATCTCTACACCGACTCTTCCGAATAATTCTTCCAGCGTCTGGAGATTCAGCGGAAGAACCATGCATAACTTCCAGCCGTTTTCACTGCGTCTTGGTGCAAACATTAACACCAGAACCAGCAGAAGTTATACTCATACGTATGCAAAAAATAACACTGAGCACAATCCGCTTAACGAAAGAGAAAATTACTCTTTTAGCGGTCGCTTCAGTCATAACGTAAGCAACTCAATGTTTTATAACATAAACATTGGTTACAAAATTGAAAAGAATGAATCAGGTGACGGACTCTGGTTTGATAATATTGAAGCTTACGGTGATACCGCAGCTAATAAACCCTGGGTCAGACCTGGTGTTCAGCTCATTCAGGGTACGCGCGTAAGTCTTGACCCCGTTCAGTTATTCTATGATAAAGGACGTGTTTCCAATTCATATTCGAAGCTGGCAAATGACAATTTAACCATTGATGTTGACTTCACGAATCAGCTTAACAATCACCTCATTGAAATAGGCGGCGGATATCAGTTCCATACTCTCAGATACTGGGCTATTGGTCCGGTGGGTGTTGCAATTGATAATAACACCAAAACTCTGAAGGAAAGAATTGCTCTTCAGAGACCATTCTATTTCGGATTTGATATACTCGGAAACGAATCTGATGCTGACGAAAATACCGTTTATGGTACTGATTCATATACCACAAGCGCTGCACCGCGAAATCCCTCGATTGCTTATGTATATCTGCAGGACAGATTTGAATTGAGCGACCTGGTGCTTAATCTCGGTATCCGCTGGGATTATTTTGACTCTCAGGCAGATGTAGTAAAAGATGAACTCCTCCCTTATGCAGGTGGTTCTAATCCTGATGCATTTGATGATGGCGACTTTAAGATTAAAGATGCAGAGAGCTACATCTCACCGAGAATCGGTGTTGGTTTCCCCGTAACTGAAAGCACCGTTTTCCATGCTCAATTTGGTAAGTTTATACAGCAGCCAAGACTGATTGATGTATTTACTTCAACAAATTCACTGGATGGTTTAGTTACTGATGGTAACTTTGGTGTGAACACCGGTAATATCAATAGTGAAGTTACCACACAGTACGAAATTGGTTTCAGACAGGTACTCGTAAACAATGCCGGTGCACTGAATCTTACCGCTTTCTACAAGAATACCAAAGGTCTTGTTAATGACGAGACTAGATTCTTTTACCGTGCTATAGGCGGTCAAAGAGATCGTTTTTATGGTCCTGCAAACTCTGACTTCGGTACTATTAAGGGTCTTGCCCTTTCATTAACTGTCGGCAGAATGGACTATTTCTCATTCAACGTTGAATATACTTATTCACTCGCTGAAGGTACCGGTTCATCCACCGGTTCATCAACCACTGCGGCTTTCAGAAACAACAACGGTGAAACTCCTAAGGTAATTGCTCCTCTTGATTTTGATCAGAGACATACCGGAGTAGTAAACGTTGATTTCTCAGTGCCAAAAGGTGACCTCGGATTCTTCGAGAGAACATCTGCAAACTTCCTGGTATCATTCAGCAGCGGCAGACCTTATACTCCGCTTGAGAAGCAGAATATTACCCCAGGCGGCGGTTCTAACCTTGGTGACACCAAAGGGTATGTTAACTCAGCTTACGGACCAGGAAATTTCAGAGTTGATTTTAAACTCGAAAAATCATTTGAATTCGGCGGAGCAGTTCTTACTCCGTATCTCTGGATCGAAAATCTGTTTGATGCAGATAACGTAGTGAATGTATATCGTTCAACCGGAAGCCCTGTAACTTCAGGATATCTTAAGACTCCGGAAGGCGCTGCTGTTGCAGCTTCAAGAGGACAGTCTTATGTTGACGATTATATCGCTCTTGAAAGAGATCCGAATAATTTTGGTATTCCAAGATTAATTAAACTTGGATTCAGAGTTAATTTTGCAAATATTAACTTCTAAGTAAAGGAAGCGTTAAACGATGATAAAGATTAATCAATTCAGATCAACGGCGGCAAGAGTACTCCTCTTGCTGGCTGTTGTCTTTGCTGTCGGCGCCTCAAGCGGCGATGGTGTAAAAAGATCAGGCAACTCGCTTTATAAGAGCTCTGCCGAATTCTTTGTATTTAATATAAATAACCTCAACATACCAGTGGACAACAAAGGCGTTATTGCTGACGTTGATCCGGGTACCGGTGCCGGCGGATTCTATGACGGTAATGTATTCCTCTTCTCAGCAGGATTCTTTATGTCAGGTATCTCCAACGGTTTTATGTGGGCAAACGGTGTTCTTTCCGCTTCAAGAATTGAAGACTATCAGCCGGGTCCGGTTGGTTCTTCAAGAACTGATCCTAAGAACAGAATGTATGTTGTTTCTGCACAGGATGAGGCATTTGGTGCTTCATGGCTTGACTGGAAAGATGCAGTTTCTATCGGCGCCGATTTTCATGACGGAGACGGAGATGGTGCATATAATCCTGTTGATCTTAACGGCAACGGTAAATGGGACTCAAACGAAGACCGCCCTGACCTTATCGGTGACGTAACCGCCTGGTGCGTTTACAATGACGGTATTGCTAAAGCTCTCAGAAGATTTAACGACGTTGAACCTCAGGGAGTTGAAATCAGACAGACCGTATTTGCATTCGCCTCTAAAGGTGTTGTAGGTAATATGCTCTTCGTCCGTTACAGAATCGTTAACCGCGGTACTGTTGCTGACAAAATTGATTCAGTATATTTCTCCGTTGCGGCAGATCCTGATCTCGGCGATTATGCTGATGACTTGGTTGGATGCGATACTACACTCTCAGCAGGATACGTTTATAACGCAACTCCTGATGGTCAGTTTGGCGCTAACTGCCCAACCTTCCTGATGGACTTCTTCCAGGGTCCTGTTGTATATATTCCTGGTGAAACTTTTGTTGACGCTAACGGTAACGGCGAATTTGATGCAGGTGAAACTGCTCTTACCCACGCTAATAACGTTCGTGGTCAGGTTATAGGTATTGACAGCATCCCCGGTGCTAAGAATCTTCCTATTACTTCTTTCACCCAGTATATGCAGAGTCACCCGACTCACGGTGATCCTAACACTCGCTTTGAAGTACGTAACTACATCGAGGGTGGTAAAGGAAAAGATGGTACTCCGGTTGACCCTTGTAGCTGGACTTTTGGTAACGGTGCAGCTAACCCCGGAACCTGCGCAACCTGGAATCCTAAGTTTATGTATTCCGGTGATCCTGTTGCCGGTACCGGATGGATTAACACCACTCCGATTGATCAGAGGCAGATGTCTAACACTGGTCCATTTGTTCTGAAAAAAGATCAGCCGATTGATATCGTTGCAGCTTATGTTGTTGGACGTGACCCGGCTCTCTCAATCAGATCAGTTAATAAAGCAAAAGAATATGATCAGATTGCTCAGTTGGTATTCGATTCTAACTTCCCATCACCACCGGCTCCTCCGCCAGTTGTGTTTGATGTAAAAACCGGTAATGGTTTTATTGACATTACCTGGCAGACTTCACCGCAGGTGACCTACAGAGCAGTTGATACCGTTTTGGATATTGACCGCCGGCTCCAGGGTTATTATGTGACTGCTTATCGTACTAACAGTAAGGCCGATGAAATTTCAGGTGTTGTTAACTCAACCCGTGCAGCTTCATACGAGATGGATAACTTTATCCACAGCATACAGCAGAAAAAAGCTAACGGTGCTATCGAAACCTATCTCGAAAGACCATCATCTGAGTATCTGCTTGATTCATCACTTTTTGCTAAACCGGATGAAGGACGTATCCGGCTTCGTGTAACTGAAGATCCGTTTAGCGATATTCCGCTGGTGAAAGGTAAGGAATATTACTTTGCCATTACCACATTTACTCTTAACCACAAAGTGATTAAGAATAAGGCAACCAATACTTACGGACCGGCAGGCGACTATATTGACGAGACCAATGGTGCCGTTGATGAATATGAAACTTCCATCATCCGTGTTGTTTATGGTACGGACGTTTTTTCACCTGCATCCGATATCGGACAGAGTAAAAAAGCAGCCGGATTTGCTGCTGGCGGTGTAAAATATCTTGTTGTTAATGATGCTGAATTAACCGGTGACAGTTATACCGTGTCATTTAAGAGTGATACAACTACTATCCCTTATTCAACTTCATTTTCATTAAAGAATAACCGTACGAATGCGGCATTAATTACGGATTCAAAAAGTTATAATTTTGATTCAACTAATTATGCTGGAAAAATCACTGAAGGTTTCATTCTAAAGGTTAAACCTGTTGATGCTGCACAGTCCTCCGCTGCACAGCAGACTTATACTCCTGCAGCTTCTAAATGGTTCGCAGATTTTGACTTCCCTACTGGTAGCATCGGTGCAGTATATGCAGGCAAAGATGTTGCTGGTGTTACCGCTTCTACACTCGTTGGCGGCAAACAGTCAAGCATCGTAAAAGCAAATCGTTTAAGAGCATTGGAGGTTCGTTTTGGACAGCCCGGCAAAGCATATCGCTATATGCATGCGTTTGTGGGATCAACTCCGCTGACGCGTAATACCAGCTACAGATATGCCGGTGGTATTAATTCTACCGATACTTTATCAAACCGCGGCGGTCAAATGGGTCTCTTTAGACAAGGTTACGTTGACGTTCCATTCCAGGTTTGGGTTAAGGACTCAATCTATGGTGAAGAGAAGCAGCTTGCAGTTGGATTCTTTGAGAGGTCATCTAAATTCTCGGCAAATCCGGGTACTCCTGATGGTGTTTGGTGGCCAGGAACAAGTGTTGTAAAGACGTTAGAAACAATTCTAATTTTTGACGCTCCTTACGATCCTAATGGTGGTCAGATTGAATACACCGGTGGTGTTTTCGGTACTGACAGCGTATGGGCAGATCCGATTAAAGGATTTACCTTCCCTGCAAGTGCAACTACCGTGACTGATGAACAGAAACGAATTGCAGCTTCACCATTGTTTAATGCAATGTATGTCCTCAGTCTTAATGCAAAGGATACGACAGTAACAGCACCGGTAAACGGCACGTTGAAAATTCCTGTTGGAGTTTATCCTTATACAGATGCTGACTCTTATACAATATCAACCAAACCAGGCGGTGCATTAACCGCAGATGAAAAGAAAGATTTGTTTGATAAGGTTAATGTATTCCCGAATCCGCTGTTTGCATTCAACCCGCAGACCAGCTATAATTCTCAGGCATACTCTGATGATCCGTTTGTAACCTTCACAAATCTTCCTGAAGTTGTTACAGTAAAGATATTCACTGTATCCGGCGCACTGGTAAGAACCCTTACCCAGGCAGACAAGCAGGACGGATTAAGTTCACCGTTCATGCGCTGGGATCTTGAGAACGAAAACGGTCTGAGAGTTGCATCAGGAATGTACCTTGCTATCGTATCTTCACCTGATTTCGGAGAGAAGATACTGAAGTTTGGTGTTATTTTACCACAGAAGCAATTACAGAGATATTAAAAAATGGGCGGGTGTAAAAGCCCGCTCCTCATTAACCTAATAGGAGTTTGATAAAAATGAAACAAGTTCTAATAATCTTTCTTATGGCATCCTTGGCCTGGGCCGGTGATGTTTCCAGAAAAGGAACTACCGGTGCTGATCAGCTCCTGATACCGGTTGGAGCAAGAAGTATTGCTACTGGCGGTGCATTCTTGTCCAATACGACAGGCGTTGAAGCTATTTATTTCAATCCGGCAGGTCTTGACCTTGCCAACAACTCTGAGGCGATGTTCTCTTATATGTCCTACATCGCTGATATGAACATCACTTATTTTGCTGCAGGTGCTAACTTCGGCGAACTCGGCAGCGTCGGAATTTCCTACAAGGGACTCGATTTTGGTGACATACCTGTTACCACTCTTGATGCCCCTGACGGAAACGGAGCTACCTATTCACCCGCTTTCTTTACCGTAGGTCTTACTTACGCTAAGAAGGTTACAGATCGCGTTGCGATTGGTGTGAATGCAAAAATGATTCACGAAGGAATTATGAATACTGCAGCCAACGGTTTCGCTGTTGATTTCGGAGTTCAATACCGCTTCCCGCAGAATCTTTCTATGGGTGTTGCAGTAAAGAATATCGGAAGCAACATGAAGTATGACGGACAGGATCTTCAGGTTAAAACACAGATACCTGGTTCAAACCCGAACTCAGCTCTCGGATCATTTGCACCAGTTACTGAAGAATTCCAGCTCCCGAGCTATTTCGAGATGAGCTTAGCTTACGATTACCGTTTCAACGAAGCTAACAACATTCTGGTCGGGTCATCATTCAGAAATAACAATGCCGGTGAAGATAACATCGTCTTTGGTATGGAATATGACTTCAGCAAAATGTTCTTCGTTCGTGCTGGTTATGATATGCTTCTCCAGAATGCAGACCAGTCAATCTATGGTCTTGCTATGGGCGCAGGCGTGAATTATAACTTCACAGACGGCATTAGCATGAGTCTTGATTATGCTTACCGGGATGTTCAGGATTTCCCGACACCGAACCATATCTTCACATTGAAGCTTGGTCTCCAATAATCAAAAGTGATTAATTGATTAGGCGCCCGGTTGAAAAATCGGGCGCCTTTTTTTTAAATGTTCGACAAGCATTTTGGGGTGTTTTATCTCTATCCCTCACTTTTTCGGAAACCCCGCAGTCCTTTTATTCAATTGACTTTGATACAAATTCTTCTTATTTTTATCAACAATAGTTCTTAGGATTACCTTAATTCGAGGTTTTTCATTTTATATTTCCGGAGGGAAAATGAAACTGTTCAATGTTCATAGACCGGTGTTTCGTGCAATAGTTTTCTTCAGCACTTTACTGCTGTTCTCAGGTGCATATTATGGTGACGGCGGTGGAAAGCGAAGTCCTCAGAAATCCTCTGCTCTTAACGGCTTCCTCATTAATATCAATAATCTGTATCTGCCAATAGACAATCAGGGTGTACTCGCTGACTTTGACCCCGGTACCGGTGCGGGCGGCTTTTACGCTGGAAAAGTTTTTTTGTTTTCAGGCGGATTCATCCTGAGCGGATATACAAATAGTCAGCTTTGGGCTAATGGTGTTTTTAGTGCTTCACGTATGCAGGACTATCAGCCGGGACCGGTTGGCTCTGACCAGAATGACCCCCGAAATAAAGTTTATGTTGTCCGCAGTATAGATATTCCTTTTGGTGACTCATGGCAGGAGTGGAAAAATGCCGTTGCACTGGGAGCCGATTTTTATGACGGAGACGGTAATGGTATATACAATTCTGCCGATCTGAACGGAGACGGTAAATGGAATGCGGATGAAGACCGCCCTGATTTAATCGGTGATATAACAGCGTGGTGCGTGTATAATGACGGAGTTCCCAGAGCGTTACGCCGCCTCACCGATGTTGAACCTCAGGGAATTGAAATTCACCAGACCGTTTTTGGTTTTGCTTCACGTGAGAATATAGGCAATATGCTTTTTGTCCGCTATCGTCTGATAAACAAAAGCACTAAAGCTGACCGGCTTGATTCTGTATATTTTTCTGTTATCACTGACTCTGATATTGGTGATTATTATGATGATTTAACCGGATGTGACTCTACAGTAGATGCAGGATATGTATATAACAAAACTGCTGATGCAGTTTATGGTATGAATGCACCGGTCTTTTTGACGAATTTCCTCCAGGGACCTGTTGCATATATACCTGATATAACTTTTACCGATACGAACGGAAACGGTCAGTTTGATGCCGGTGAGAATTTCCTGTCAGTAGCAAGCAACGTAAAAGGGACAATCAAGGGGATTGATACTCTGTTCGGAGCAAAAAATCTTCCTATGACTTCTTTTACTCATTTGCTAACCTACCAGGGGCATGAACCTGGTGGTAACAGTCGTTTTGATTACAGGAACTGGCAGATTGGAGGGATGAGTCATAACGGAACACCAATTGACCCCTGCACATGGGCTTTTGGTTCAGGAATAACCGACCCCTTAAATTGCGGGTCATGGAATCCAAAATATATTTACTCAGGTGATCCGGTGAGCGGTACCGGCTGGCTGAACATTTCCCCTATTGATCAGCGTTATATGATGAATACAGGCACGTTTGCCTTGCACAAAAACCAACCGGTTGATATTGTTGCTGCATATATAGTGGGAAGATCACCGATGAGCAGTCTTCTGAGCGTAAATACTGCAAAGGAACTTGCAAAGGCAGCAAGGAGTGTATTTAATAATAATTTTGAAGGCCCTGCCAGACCGGATGAACTTTCTGTTGATGTCCGCACGGGTAACGGCTTTATTGACCTGACCTGGAACACTTCAGCGGCAGTTACTTACCGCTCTGTTGCTACCCTCCTTAATATTGATCGCAGAACGCAGGGGTTCTATGTTACGGCCTATAGGACTAATTCGGATGCAGATAAAATTGCCGGATATGCAAATTCAAAAGTAATTGCAAATTATGCAATTAATAATTCCGTTTACGACATATATCAGGTAACTGAAAACGGAGGTGTGATTAAAAAGTTTGACTACCCATCTGCTGAATTTATTCTTGATTCAGTTCTCTATTCAAATCCTGCAGAAGGAAGAATCCGGCTGAGAATAACAGAAGATGTCTTTAATGAGAGTCCGCTTATTAAAGGCAGGGAGTATTATTTTACGATTACGGTTTTTACACTTAACCATAAGAATATCGTTAACAAAAGAACTTACACCTACGGTCCGGCAGGGCATTATATTGATACAATAGGAACGGCGATTGAAGAATACAATACTTCAATAATACGTGTAGTTTATGATATTGATATGTTTGAACCTGCACTGTCTATAGGTTACGGTACAAAGGCAGCCGGTTTTGCAAGTACTGGTGTTATTCGTTATATAGTTGTGAACAGCGATGACCTGACAGGTGATAGTTATACTGTTGAGTTTAAGAGTGATACAAGTCGGCCATTATATGTTGCCTCATATTCGCTAAAGAATAACAGGACTGGTGAATACCTTATAACTGATTCAAAAAATTATCTCTTTGACACACTCAACTACGCAGGCAAAGTAACAGAGGGATTTATATTAAAGGTTAAACCGGCTGTGCCAGTGTTGGCAGATGAATCTCAGCAGCAATATATGCCAGAATCAAACAGATGGTTTAAACCTCTCAGTATTGTTCAGAGCACGGGGGCTGTTTATTCCGGGAGCGATATGGCTTGGGTTGCAAGTCAGATTGTGGGGGGAAGAGAGTCGGGAATTATGAAGATGAACCGTCTTCGTTCCATAGAGGTTCGCTTCGGCCGGCCTGGCAAGGCATACCGTTATTTAAATGGATTTGTGGGAAACACTGCCTTACAAAGAACTAAAACTTATAGATATGCCGGAGGACTCAGTTCTACTGACACACTCTCCACCCGGGGAGGGTCTGTTGGTCAGTTTAGAGTTGGTTTTATTGATGTTCCATTTCAAGTTTGGGTCAAAGACTCAGTCTTTGGTGAAGAACGACAATTAGCTGTTGGATTTATAGAGAAATCTTCAAATTTAATTGATGGAAAACCAGACGGACTTTGGTATCCAGGTACTGATGTTCGCCGTTCTTTAGAAGGAATTATTGTTTTTGATGCTCCTTATGATCCTGCGGGAAACCAGATTGTTTATACAGGTGGTGTATTCGGATCCGATAGTGCCTGGGCAGATCTGGGTGGATACCAATTTCCACCAAATGCTACTTTGGTATCTGATGAAGATAAACGTATTGCGGCTTCACCGTTGTTCAATGCCATGTATGTTATTGGTTTTGATGCTCTTACTCCCGCGAGCACTTTCACCTCCGGTGATATATTCAGAATACCAGTAGTAAGTTATCCGCATACTGATGAAGATAGATATACATTCTCAACGAGAAAAGGGGGAGATCTGACTTTTGAGGAGAAGAAGGAACTGTTCGATAAAGTTAATGTATTCCCGAATCCGTTTTTTGCCAATAATACCAGATTCATCTATGAGAATCTCAAATCGGCGGAAGAATCGTTCGTGACATTTACCAATCTTCCTGAGACGGTTACCATAAAGATTTATACTGTTTCAGGGGCTCAGGTGAGAACACTCACGGAGAGTGATAAAATGGATGGTCTTGCCTCTCCGTTCCTAAGGTGGGATCTGAAGAACATGAGCGGCAGCCGAGTAGCATCAGGTATGTATCTGGCAATCGTGACGGCACCTGGCTATGGAGAAAAACTACTTAAACTTGGAGTAATCCAGCAGGCAGAATCAAAGTAAGAATATTGGCTCAGGATGAGAGATGCGATAAGGTAACTGTTTTTGAGTTACCATATATTCCTATCTATCCTTAATTTTCGGCCCCCTTTAATTTGTCCTCCCCGGCGACTGCCCGGCTTCCGGGGAATTTTCTCCTTCTTCCCCCCCTTTGGACTCAATCAACAATATTTTTCTCCGTAAATTTGAAAAAACAGTACAGAGATTTATGAAAAACGTGTTACTTCTGCTGATCTTTCTTTGCGCTGTGCCGCTCTCTGCCCAGAGCGGTACGTTCAGAATAGATTTTGATTATGCCCGCTTTTACTACAGCGATTCGGCCGGTTATCTTGAAATTTATTACTCTTTCATGCAGGCGGGGCTGACCCGTGAAGTGCAGGATACCTCTGTGGTAATCCGCGGCTTCCTCGATGTGAAAATAACCGGAATTACGGATAAGGAATTTGTGTTTACCAAAGAATACCAGTTCAGGAATTCTTACGCAAAAGAGGATTCCGCCTCAATCTCCGGCTCCCTGATGGGAGTAATGGGTTATGTGCTCCCGTTTGGTGAGTATAAACTGACCCTTGGCGCGCGTGATGCTACTAACCCTGAGTTTAAGTCTTCATACGACTACAGTGTTTTAATCCATCCGCTTCCTGTGAATCTTTTTACCATCAGCGATATTCAGCTTGCCTCGAGCATCAGAAGAGGTGAGGATGAAAACTCCCTGTTTTATAAAAACACCTACGAAGTAACCCCGAACCCGACCCTGCTTTTTGGAGAGTCACTTCCTGTGCTCTATTACTATACCGAGTTTTATAACGTTAATAAAAATCTTCAGTCAGAAGTTCTGAAAATCGAGCAAAACATCATTAACGCAAAAGATCAGTTTGTGTACAGAAAATCAAAATACACCCGCCGGACGAACCCCTCGATAGTTGAAGCCGGCGCGATTAACATATATAAACTTCCTTCAGGCGCCTATACCCTGGTGCTGAGCATCGCTGATACCGTCTCAAACAATAAAGCGCTTGTGCAGAAACGATTCTTTATCTACAATCCGTCAGTTATTGACACTTCATCCCAGCAGAACGCTGATCTCGATTTTTATTCGTCTGAGTTCAGCGGAATGAGTGACGAAGAAGTTGAAATGTCCTTTAAATACGTCCGGTATATATGCTCAAAAGACGAGCTGAGCCGATGGCAGTCTCTCACAACCCCTGATGCAAAGAAGAATTATCTGTATAATTTCTGGAAATCACGGGATAACATTCCTGAAACTCCGGAAAATGAGTACAAACGTGAATATTACAAGCGTTTAAATTATGCAAACGATCATTTTAAGTCATTCCAGAAAAGGGGCTGGGAAACCGACCGCGGTCGTGTTCACATGAGTTACGGCGAACCCAGCGAAATAGAGCGTTTCCCGAATCAGGTTGATACCAAGCCCTACGAGGTATGGACGTATCATAACATTGAAGGCGGAGTCATATTTGTCTTTGGTGATCTGACCGGTTATGCTGATTATACACTTCTTCACTCCACGCATCGCGGCGAGCTTCGTGATGAAAACTGGATAAGAAGAATTCAGTCCCTGAATAAATAACATAATGAAAAACCGGCTGGAATATATATTATTCCGCACCCTCAGCCGACTTCTCTGCTTTGCGGGGATGGGTTTTGCAAGAAAATTTTCTTTTTTTATCGCATTGCTCTTTTATTACGTTATACCTATCCGCAAAGCGGTAGTTAAAAAGAATCTTGCGATTGCTTTCCCGGATATATCCTCATCGGAGATTAACCGGATTGCGTTCGGGTCATACAAAAGTTTTGCTCGTTCACTTGTTGAAATTCTGATGATGCCCTCACTGACCCCTGAGGTGGTGCGCAATCTTGTTAAGTCTGATTCTGTTGGTCTGATTAATCAAAAATATGATGAGGGGAACGGGGTTATCCTTATGACCGCTCATTATGGTAACTGGGAGTACTCGGCTCTAGCCATTGGGTTATATACCGGAATTCCGCTCCATGTTGTAACCAAAAGCCAGAGGAATACTCTGGTGAATGACTGGATGAACAGGAACCGCGCAAAGTTTGGCAATGTAATTGTACCGTTAGGCGCTTCTATTAAACTGGTTTTTAAACAGCTTTATGATAAAAAAGTAATAGCAATGGTCGCAGACCAACGAGGTCCCTCGGACGGAATAAAAATGGAATTTATGGGAAGAGAGACCAGAGTTTACGCCGGACCCGCCTCACTCTCCATTAAAACAGGAGCACCTATTCTTATGGGCTTTATTGAACGGCAGGCAGATAGTAGCTACCGGATGGAGTTTCAGGAAGTTTCTAAAGAGGGGCTCCCTGCTGACTTTGATGCCGCAACTAATGAGCTGACCCGGAGGCATATCTCCATGCTTGAAACTCAGCTTCGTAAAAAACCTGAAGACTGGCTCTGGATGCACAACAGGTGGAAATACTGAAAAACCGGCTGCTTGTCGTTCAGACTGCTTTTCTCGGGGACTGTCTTTTAACAATTCCCTTTTTATTACGGCTGCGTGAGCAAAATCCTGATGCTGAAATAACAGTAGTAACCTCAGCCAAAACTGAGCAGGTGTTTTCAGCGCTCAGGTGTATTGATCACCTTCACATTCTTGACAAAAGCGGGAGACACAAGACACTGCTGGGCACTATTTCATTTGCGGAAGAAATTTCGGTTGTGCCTTTTACCGCGCTTTACGCGCTGCATCGTTCGTTCAGGACAACTTTGTTTTCTTTTTTCGTCAGGGCGGGGTTAAAAACCGGCTTTGATAATGCATCGTTTTCGTTTCTTTACAATAAGACTGTACCTTATAAAGCCGATGTTCATGAGGTTGACCGGAATCTGAGTTTTCTTGAGGAAGTGGGTTTCGACCTGAATTTGCAGGTTCAGGAGATTTTTTCATTCACGGACGACCAGAAGTCAAAAGTTGAGGAAACGATTAAAGGATTTGGTTCATCTTACGAGAAACTAATTGCGATTGCTCCCGGTACGGTTTGGGAGACTAAAAGATATCCGGTTGAGTACTTTGCCGAGATTGCCTCCGCCCTGGTTGAGCTTGGTTTGACGGTCGCACTTATCGGCGGGCGAGAGGAGAGCCCCCTTGCGGATGTGATTTTGACTAAAGCCGGCAGCCGAAATATCTTTAATCTTTGCGGCAATTTTAACATTTTAGAGAGCATCCTTTTTCTGAGCAGGGTAAGAATACTGCTTTGTAACGACAGCGCTCCGGTTCACATGGGCTATCTGGCAGGAACCCGGGTGATGGAAATTTACTGCTCTACAGTGCCTGAGTTCGGATTTTTCCCCTACGGAAAAAATTCCGGATATATATCGGAA
This sequence comes from Ignavibacteriaceae bacterium, assembly GCA_020848375.1. Taxonomy (GTDB): domain Bacteria; phylum Bacteroidota; class Ignavibacteria; order Ignavibacteriales; family Ignavibacteriaceae; genus H2-BAC3. The sequence continues at coordinate 4,228 of JADLAF010000038.1, read as the reverse complement.
GCATTGCCGTGCAAACCCTGCGGAATTCACGGACATAAATTTTGCCCGCTGGGTACGTTTGATTGCGCCCGCAGAGTAAGCCCGCTTAAGGTGCTGAGCAGAATTGAAAAAGATTTTTTATGAGTGAAAGAACTACTTCAAAAGCTATAAATATTGACGAGAACCCTGCTGAAGGAATTGAGCAGGCGGTCAGAGTTTTTTATGAGGGGGGTATATTTATATATCCCACTGATACTATCTATGGCATAGGGGGAAATCCTTTTAATAATGATACCATGGAAAGAATAACACAGCTTAAACGGCGTGATGAAAAAAAACATTATATCATGCTTGTCGGCAGCATTAGCACACTGCTGCGTTACGTTGATCTGAAAACTGAACTGCACATGGATTTTCTGAATAGTCTTTGGCCGAACCCTATTTCAGTAATCCTGCGCCTGAACAAAAACACCAGAAATCTCTGGGGGCAGGAAGATGCTGCATTCAGAATCCCAAATCATAACTTTTGCCGCAAGCTGCTTAACACTCTTAACACTCCGCTTATTTCAACAAGTGTAAACAGAAGTGGAGAGCCGCCGCTGAATGATTATTCACAGATAATGGGCGGTTTCTCAGAGCAAACAGATTTATTTCTTTTCAGCACAGGAATCCAGCTTAATCAGGGCTCAACTCTTATCCGGCTTACCGGCACTCATCCCGAACTGATACGGGAGGGGAAGGTGCCTTTTGGTGACATTCTCAGCAAATTTGAACTGGCAGGATATCAGATATGAAAAAAGTGTTTTATTTTCTGAAAGAATTCTGGGAACGAAACCGCTTTTCGATTATGATTGTGCCCCGCGGGAGAGGCGGTTTTATCAAGCCGCACAGCTTTAATGCTTTCGCGCTTTTTCTGGCGATGTTTGTATATACATCGCTTATCCTTGTTGTAACGTATTTCCTGATCGTAAAAACTCCTGTCAAAGATTACGTGTTTGTTGACCCTTTGGGGTTTACACGCGATGAAATCAAAGAGATTAATACACTTAACAGCAGGGTTAAATCTTTAGTACGAGAAGTGGATGATCTGAAACGAGTTAATCAGAACCTGCGCAATGCTATTCTTCTGGCAGACTCAAATGCACTCCGTTCAGTTGATTACGATGCGCTGAGAAAAAAAACCGGGGGGAATCTTTTTTACGCAGCGGTTTGTCTGCTTCAGACCTATGGTTTCTTTACCGCAGATGATCCGGTTTTCCGGCGACCCTGTGAGGGAATTACGACCGGTGACTTTAAGCCGGAAAGCGGACATTTCGGGATGGATTTCTCGGTTAAAGAAGGCACTCCCGTATTTGCTTCGGCAAACGGCTATGTCATTTTTTCAGGATATACGGTTGATGACGGTTTTCAGATTGTCCTTGCTCACGGAAATAATTTCATAACCGTATATAAGCACTGTTCTTCCATTATGAAGAAACCGCGTGATAAAGTTTATCAGGGGGAAGTTATTGCCCTGAGCGGTAACACAGGTAAACTGAGTTACGGTCCCCACCTGCATTTCGAATTATGGAAAGACGGAACAGCTTTAGACCCCCGTCAGTACTTACTTACAAACTAAAGGAAACAGTATGAATAAGGACAAACGGAATGAGCTGGACGCGGGGGTAAGTATTATCAGCCCCGGAGTGGAAATTCAGGGGGATATCGTCACGAAAGGAAGCGTCCGTATTGACGGCAAAATAACGGGTAACATCACAGCCGAAGGAAGCATTACTGTTGGACTGAACGGAGAGGTGAGGGGGGATATAAAAGCACTCAGTATTATAATTGACGGTAAGGTGACCGGAACCATTTACTCTCAGGAACGGCTGCATCTTGAGTCCCACGCTGATATTGAAGGGGACTTATTCGTGAGTAAGCTTATTGTTGAGGAAGGCGCCAGGTTTGTTGGAAAAAGCTCGATGAACAAGGTAAAGGAAATCCCCGATGCCAATTAAATCGTCCGATGGCTGGCGTGAGGCGGGACCGTACCTGAGCTTAGGAGTGCAGCTTGCAGCCACAGTTTTACTGCTTCTTTGGGGGGGCAAGTGGCTGGATGAGAAGTATGGAACCGAACCTTACTGGACGCTGGGCGGGGCTTTCCTAGGGATATCAGTGGGGTTGTATAATCTGATCAAAACTGTTAACCATCTTGAAAAAATGCAGAAAAAAAATGATAAGCAGCCGAAAGATCATTAAAATTTACCTCTGGATGAGCATTCCTGTTCTTGTAGCGGCAATCGTTTCCTACCGCCTTGGGTGGGTTGGTGCTGAACTCCACAGCTCGATTATAACGGCTCATTTGCTCAATTCTGTCCTGTTTTTTATGGGGCACTGGCTGAACCGGAAAGGGATGCAGAAGTCAGATAAGCTCTTCCTGATCTTTGTTTTCGGGGGACAGGTTGCCCGGATGCTCCTGGCTCTGGGGCTTATCATTTTAACGCTCAATTTGTTGAATATGAGTCAGAAAAACTTTATCTTAGTGTTCTTTTTATTTTATTTTCTGTTTCTGTCTCTGGAAATCTATTACTTAAGCAAAATTAAGAATTTTATTAGACCCAAATAACTATGTCGGAAAACACAGCACTTGCCGGAATTGACTCCCTCGCACAGGTAAAAGATACCGTGGCGCAGGCAGGTCAGGAAAGCGACTGGATTATGCATCATATTCTGAACGGAAAGGAACTTGATTTCCTTCCCATTGGCATTATCCACCTTCCTGAATTTCACTTCTTCGGATATGACCTCCTGACTAAGCACTCCGTTTTTATGGTGCTTATTGCGGCCGTTCTAATTTTCCTCCTGATTAAGACAGCAAACAGCTATAAAAAGTCCCTGGTGCCTAAGGGAATGACGAACTTTTTTGAAGTGCTTATCCTGTTTGTCAGGGATGAGATTGCGAAACCGACCATCGGAAAAGGTTATGAGAAGTTTGTTCCGTATCTGCTGACTGCGTTCTTTTTTATTTTGTTCTCGAATTTCTTCGGACTTATTCCGTTTTCGACAACGGTTACCAGTAACATTACGGTTACAGCTACTCTTGCCATTATGTCATTTTTTATGATTCAGATTGGCGGTATCCGTAAAAATGGCGCCTTTGGGTATTTTAAGGGGCTGATACCCCATGGAATTCCGATTCCGCTCCTTATAATCATGATACCGGTCGAAATTCTCGGACTTTTTACCAAGCCATTTGCGCTGGCTCTTCGTCTTTTTGCAAATATGACGGCCGGCCATATTGTTATTTATGCATTGTTCAGCTTGATTTTCATATCAAAGTCGTGGGGTCTGGCTGGTTTTTCATTTTTCCTGGCGCTTTTTGTATTCTTTCTTGAGATACTTGTAGCGCTTTTGCAGGCATATATTTTCACAATGCTGTCATCACTGTTTATTGGTATGGCAGTTCATCAGGATCATTAATCAACAAAGTCACAACTAACTAATTAATTTCTCGGAGGAATATAGTAATGGATTTAGCAGCATTAGCAGCAGGTATCGGTGCCGGTTTAGTAATCGTAGGCGGCGCTTTCGGTATTGGTAAGCTCGCAGCAGCAGCAATGGAAGCAAGCGGCAGACAGCCAGAAGCAGCCGGTGCAATTCGTACCTCAATGATCATCGCGGCAGCGCTGATTGAAGGTATTGCGCTCTTTGCTCTCGTGATCTGTTTCCAGTTAGCCGGAAAATAAGTTAAAGAATTTTTAAGGTAGTCCGGAGGTTCCGGACTGCCGTTCTAATTTTTTAATTCCGGAGAAATATGGTTGCATTCATCTTTACAGCGTTTTACAGAGCCGGCGGCGGTGAAAGCGGCGGACTGCTCGACCTGAATCCAGGTCTGGCTTTCTGGACTGTACTTACCTTCCTGGCGGTTCTTTTCATTCTTAAAAAGTTCGCATGGACTCCTATCCTGACCGCGCTGGATGAACGAGAGAAATCAATTAAAGATTCTCTCGAAGCCGCTGAAAATGCCAAGAAGGACACGCAGAAGCTTACTGAAGAAAACCGCGGTATCGTTGCTAAAGCCAACGAAGAAGCACAGAAAATTATTAACAGTGCGCGCGATTTTTCTGAACAGCTTAAAAAGAGTGAGTCTGAAGCATTAAAAGCAGAACTTGAAAAAGAAAAGGCCGCGGCTTTCTCTGAAATTGAGCGGAAGAAACAGGAATCAATTGAGGCAATTAAAGATCAGGTGGCAGAACTCTCTATTGAGATT
>JADLAF010000037.1 GCA_020848375.1 Ignavibacteriaceae bacterium | reverse complement strand
GAAGTTTTGTTTTATCCTGCGGAACCCGCCCCCATAGACCGGGTCTGTATCAGATTCGAGCATCTTCATAACCATGGGTGCTTCGTGGTCAGGGCTGCGGCTCAGGTAGCTCCATGAAAGATAGTTGCAGCTTCCTTCGGTGGTGAGTGCATCCAGACCATTAAGCCCGTGCTGATGAAACCAGACGTGCATTAGTTCGTGCGCGATGATGGATTCGGTATATACCGGGGGCAGCCCGTTCAGCACATAGATGGTAAAGGAGGCGGTTTCTTTCACGAGTTTATCATTGCGGTATTCGCTCTTGATCTTTGTATCACAAAAACCGCGCAGATTTTCGGCGAAGGATTTGGCTGCCTTGCTTTTAAGAGTATTTTTATCAACTCCTTTAACGGAAACATTTTCCGTATTGATGCTGAACCCGGAGGAGCTGAGTCCTTCAAGGACTTTCTTGTACAGAGAATTAAACATCGCATCGGCAAAAACCGCATTCGGGTGGCAGAGTTTGCAGACGGTTCTGCCGTCACTGTAGCGTATTCCGCCGCCGGTGATCTCAGGTGCAGTCAGCCGGGTGCAGGCATCGCACTTCGGGTATTCTTTTTCGTGAGCAGAGTGGAATTCATTTCCGTATATATCCGCGGTGATATAGCCAGAAAGACCTTCTTTGCAGACACTGCATTTCTTCTCGACACTGCTGCGGTAACACTCCTCATGGTATTTTTTGCCATCATAAGAAACATAGGAACTTTTAAGAACCTTTTTGCAGAAGTCACAGAAGGGGGCATTCTTTTCTGTGAGGCAGTCAGGGTGGAAGAATTTTCCTTTCTCGTGCGAATATGAACCGGAAATAACATTGCCGCAGGAAGAGCAGAGAAAATGCTCCGGATGGAAGTTCATTCCTTCTGCTGAAATATAACCGCCTTCGATGGTTTTTTTGCAATGGAAGCACGTAGTCTGGGCGGAAAGATTTATTGCTGCCAGAAACAGAATCATTAAAAGAATCTGCAAAGGGGGTTTATTCAAATTTGGTTTCTCCATATGCGGAAAAATAGGAAGAAATATTGAGGATCGGAAGTTTTGTATTTCGTTGTGAACTCTTAGCTCGGGTTTCTAAAATTATCTGGATCTGGCCGGAATGAGCCCGGATATGTGAATGCCTTGCAGCCGGATTTTTACGGTATTGTGGTGGTGGCAGCAATCAGAGAGCTCCTCCCGTCAAACCGAATCTCCCTTTGATGTGTCAAAAAACTAACGGCTCTTAGCGGTTTTCTTTTTATTTTTAACAATGGTCTTTTTTAACGCAATTCATCAAAAAACCGGGTTCAGGGCGGGGTTTCTGCTCCTTTTTCTGGTTTCATTTATCTGGTCCTCCTGTGATGCGCCGAGGTCTAACCCGCTTGATCCTGAGAATCCGTCAAACCGGATTTACCAGATCAGGGGGACGGTGCTTTCCGCGGAAACCAACCCAAGACCACTGGGGGGTGTAACGGTTTTCTGGCCGAACGAAAACCTTTCCACGCGCTCCTCTGATGACGGCTCGTTTATTCTCCCGTGTGAAAAAAGACTACCCGGCTGGCTGGTTTTTACTCTGGATGGATACAGCTCTGACTCAGTGATGATAAACTGGAGCGGTGAAAAATCGGTAACGGTAAGCCCCCGGATGAATGCTCTGCCGGTGTTAGGCGGGCTTAATATATATAGCACGGTCAGAAACAAATACAGCAATACTGAGTTTCTGCTTTTTTTTGAAGTTACTCTGACTGATGCAGATGATGATATAGATTCGGTAAAAATTATCTGTGCTCCGCTCGGGATTGAGATCGGACTCACCAAACAAACCGCCTCATACTTTGAAGGAAGATTTTATGATTACGAACTTAATCTGACAGAGTTTAATGACGTCATAGGAAAACAGTTTCTGGTGATAGCTGTTACTAAGTCGGGCAAAATCTATCAGGTGGGGAGCTCAACGGTACTGCGGGTGATTCGCGATGAAATAGAAGTGATAACACCGAAGAACTCAGATACATTAACAACACAGACACCGCTGTTGAACTGGAACCGGTTCACTCCGGGATTTTCCTTTACCTATACTATAGAGATATATACTGATGAAACAGAGCCGGTTCTGCAATGGAAAAAAGAACAGGTTTCTTCTGATGAGATTTTTATGCAGGTGGATACCCTGCTGACGGTAACCCCGAACAGCGACCGCTTCTTCTGGGTGATCTGGTGCATTGATGAATATAAAAACAAGTCCCGTTCTAAACCCGCGGGCTTTACCATACGGCTTTGATGAATATTGTAGATAAATTCGGATATATCAAAAATCTTTCACGCGAACAGTTTGAAGCGCTGCAGTCAATCAGCCAATTACTTAACCGTGAAGTGTATGAGGAGGATATCGTAAATGATATGCTTGACTGGGTGCTGCATGTGGTTAATGCTGAGAGGGTTGTCTTTGCCCGTTATGAACTGGCTGGGGAGAGTTTCCAGCTAATTGCCTCACGTAATGTGAACAAAAAGGTGACCAACCGGCTGGAAGATTTTTCGGTAGGAATATTCAGACAAGTGGTGCTGCGGAAACAGCCGGTACTTTATCATGATGTGCAGAATGAGCAGGGGCTCTCGCAGTTTGCAAGTGTTCTGATAAAAAAAATCAGATCGGTAATCGGTGTTCCCCTTATTAAGAATGATGAAGTGTGGGGAGTGATAGTTGCTGACAGTCAATCTGACCGGCGGGAGTTTACAGATTCTAATCTTCTCTTTCTCAATTTTATTGCCAATCTTGTTTCTCTTGCATTAGATCGTGCGGTTAAACTGCGGGTGCTTGCGGAAGATAACTTATTGCTGAAACGTCAGGTTGAAGAGTTCAGGGAAGTGCCTGATATGATCGGCTCAAGCAAGGCAATGAAAGATTTATTTAAACTTATTAACCGGGTGGCTGCATCTGATGCGACAGTGCTGCTGCTTGGTGAGAGCGGAACCGGTAAAGACCTTGCCGCCAATGCAATTCACCGGCTGAGTAGCAGGAGGGAAAATCCTTTTCTTGCACAGTTCTGCGGTTCAATACCTGACTCACTTCTTGAAAGCGAGCTCTTCGGGTATAAAAGGGGGGCATTCACCGGTGCGGCGGGAGACAAAAAAGGACTGCTTGAAGCCGCTGATAATGGCACCTTCTTTCTTGATGAAATAGCTGATATATCTCAGGCACTTCAGGCAAAGTTGCTGCGCGTGCTTGAGAACAGGGAAATCATTCGTCTTGGTGATACTCAGCCGCGAAAAATAAACGTACGCATTATAACAGCAACCAATAAAGACCTGCAGCAGATGGTTAAGGAAGGAACTTTCCGGGAGGATTTATTCTACCGTCTTAATGTTTTTCCCATACGAATTCCGCCTTTGCGTGAAAGAAAAGAAGATATATCGCTGCTTGCACAGCACTTTATTGAAAAACTTGGAAGATCCGAATTGAAGCTCGGAAGATTTTCCCTGCTAAAGCTTGAAAAATATCACTGGCCGGGCAACATCCGCCAGCTTCTTAATGTTATTCAGCGTGCTCTCATTCTGTGCGACGGTGAGCGGATTGAAGAAGAACACATTATTATAGAAGAGCAGCAGGAAACCATGAGCTTCAGCGGGACAATGGAAGAGTTTGAAAAACGGCTCCTGCTCAAGCGGCTTGAAGAACATAACGGAAACAGAACACAGACTGCTGAGTCACTGGGTGTTTCGGTCCGCTGGGTGCAGCTTAAGCTCAAAGAGATGGATATAAAGTAAACGATGGCTAAACAGAACGGATCACAGCAGACAGCGCACTACCGGCATCTGGAAGTACTAAAAAAGGATGACCTGAGCGCGGTATATATGGCTGAGGACATGAAAAGCGGGAAAACGGTAATATTAAAAACCCTGCGCACTGATGCTCTGCCTGACCCGACTATAGCAACAAGATTTAAACGGGAGTCAAGTCTGCTCTCATCTATGAAGCACCCCGGTGTGATCACTGCAATTGACTCCGGTTCTGAGGGCAGTTTGTTATATATCAGCTTTGAGTATTTCAAAAGCAGTAATCTCCGCCGGATTATGCAGGAGGGTAAACTGACAGAAGCAGAAAAAATGCTTCTTGTTAAACAGTTCTTTGCCTCGCTGAAGTATGCTCACTCACTTGGTATCATTCACCGTGATCTTAAGCCGGAGAATATCCTTGTCGCGGAAAATCATCATCTGAAGCTTGGCGACTTCGGTCTTGCAACCGGCGGAGCTGAAAATTTTGTCACATCGCAGTACTCTGTTGTGGGCACGCCCGGATATATGTCGCCCGAACAGATACAGGGGCAGACGCTCTCGCTGCGGAGCGATTTGTTTTCGGCCGGTATTGTGGTTTTTGAACTGTTCACCGGAAGAAATCCGTTTGTGGGTAGTGATATTAACGAAACGCTGAATAACATCATGAATTTTGATGAGCAGCAGCTTGAGCCGGAAATATCCCGGCTTCCTCAGGATATTGCAGCTATTGTGAGGGCGGTGCTGAAAAAAAATCCGGTCGAAAGAAACGAGGCGGTGTTTGCTCTTGCATCCGGACTTGCCGGTTCGGTAACGTATTCCGGTTACGGGCAACTTACAGGATACAGTCGTATATATCCATATATCCGTCCGGCAATAATTTTTGCTGCCGGAATATATCTTATCGTGATTCTTAAACAAAACAACAGCGACCAAAACCATTACGGCGGTGAAACCTTTTTGCAGGCACCCAGAGGTGAAGTAATTATATATGCGGACAGCAATTCATCAGATGTGGTAAAAGAAAATAACATCCAACCGGAAGAAACAACAGAGACCAAACAACCGGTGGAAGAGTTAACAACAATCATTACACCGCAAAATCAGAACAAAGAAATGGCAGGGGAGAGGCAGGAAAATGTTCAATCCTATGGTGAACTGACTGTTGAAGTGCTCCCCTGGGCAGTGGTATATATAGATTCTGCGCGGTATGAAACAACACCGCTTAAAGACAACATTACCCTTGAAACCGGCATCCACTCGATTATGCTTCTGAACCCGGGTTATCCTGTTTACCATGCTGAGGTAAATATTCGCGAAGGGGAGGTCAGCCGCCTGAAGATTAACCTTGAGGTGCTGATGGGTTTTCTTGACTGCAAGGTGCACCCCTGGGGTGAGGTTTATGTAAACGGAGTTCTGAAGGGGGAAACTCCTCTCAAATCACCGGTTAAACTTGCGCCGGGGGAGTACAAAGTAGTTATAAAGAACAAAGAATACGGGGAATCAGAGTTTACCGTGAAAATTTTGCAGGGTGAAACCTTTTTGTTAAAGCACAATTTCAGGAATATGAACTAAAATGACCATGTTTCTGATTGGCACAAATCTTGCACGGCTTGAGTATGAGAAGTAAACTATTTACTCCCCGACTATTGATAGCCGCCGCGGTTATCATCATTCTCAGCTCTCGGCTTCAGGCCCAGGGTCAGTGGGAGGTCGTGTCTTCTCTGAGCCGCGGACTTTTTGGCGCGGCGGCTGTTGAAGTGAACGGGCAGATTTACGTACTGGGCGGGTACTCAGACTCAGTGCAAAGCTCGGTTGACTGGATTCAAAAATTTAACCCGCTGACCGGCAAACTGACTAATGTTGCCCGGATGAAAAAAAGGAGAATTTATCTTTTTGCGGCTGTTTCCGGTACGGATATATATTATCTCGGAGGCGAGCTGAGTAGCAGCGGTCATCAGGCAAATGGTATTCTTGAAAAATTTAACACACTCAACAATACAGTAACCGCCGTAGATACCAATAAAAAGTTTAACCGTCTTGCTATGACCGGTCTTATCCGCGATTCAATGCTCTATCTAATAGGCGGGGAACAGATAGGCAGCTCCGGATCTCCGGGGACGATTAATCCGTATCTTATGGAATATAGTCTCAATAAAAAAGAGATTACGTATAACTACACTTCAATGTTTTCCGGTTATCAGCTTCGTTCGGGGCAGATGGCAGCGCTGCGGGATGAGTATATATATATATTCGGAGGTGCGTTTAACACGGTTCTCTCAGAGGTGTACCGTTATCATATCCCCGCGCGCCAGTTGCGCAGGGTTTACCCGAATATGCTTGTTCCCCGCGCTTTCGGCTGCTCGGCTCTGGTGCCATCAACGGGTGAGTATATGCTGCTGGGCGGATTTAATGAAAGCACGTTTGCGCTTAACACAGTTGAAAAATTTCGTCTGAGTGATTCAACTTCGATTGCAAATTCGTATATAGCGTCCCTGAACTTCAGGCGAAAGAGTTTTATGACTGCCTCATCGGGAGGATTTATTTATGTGTTTGGCGGAAGAAATGATTTTAACCAGCCGGTGCGGTCTATTGAGCGGTTCCAGATTTTTACCGGTGCAGAGGAGCCGGGAGTGCTTCCGGAGCTTTATTCACTGGGACAAAACTATCCTAATCCGTTTAATCCGGCAACAAGGTTCAGTTATACAATACCTGCCAGAAGCACTGTTTCGCTCACGGTTTATGATGCTCTTGGTTCGGTGGTTTCAGTGATTGATGAAGGTAACCGTGAGCCGGGTGTGTATGAGTATGTGTGGAACGGGGTCGGGCTTCCCAGCGGTATATATTATTGCGAGCTAAGAGCCCTGCCTGCTGTGGGGGGAGACTACTTCCGCCAGATCAGGAAGATGATTCTTCTGAAATGATATTCAGGCAGACATTTTTTCTTTTTGTCTTCTGTGTATCACTCCTCTTTGCGCAGGAGCAAAAACTGATTGAGCAGATAAAGAGTGCGTTTGAGAATTTTGAATATGCCCAGGTAATAACCCTGAGTGACTCACTGCTCAAAACATATCCGCAGATACCTGTCACTGAAAAAAATGATATTCTGCTTCTGAAAGCAGTGTCACATTATTCCCTTTCCGAAGAACAGCTCGCAAGAAAATGTTTTATTGATATGCTCTCAGGCGACCGCGGTTTGCAGCTTGATGAAAACAGTGTTTCGCCCAAGATACTCGCGCTGTTTAATGCGGTAAAGGAAGAGTATCTGGCGTTTATACCGGTACAGCCGGAAAACAATGTAACAAAGAAGGATATAACAGAAGCTGGAATAACTGCGATGCTTCAGCAGTACAGCCGCTACAATGCTGCAGTATATAAATCCTTAGTGTTGCCCGGATGGGGGCACTACTCGCTCGGTGAGTCAACGCGGGGGATAATTCTCGGTTCAGCGGCGCTTCTGACGCTGGGGGCCGGTGTATTCTATATATATGATGTATCAGAAAAAGAGACTGATTATCTGAGCGCTATTGAGCCGGGAGAGATTGAAAGCGGGTACCGCGCATATAACCGCTCTTACAAAATCCGGAATGCTCTTATCGCCGGATTTACCGTTCTCTGGCTCTATGCTCAGGGGGATATTCTGTTCAGGAGCGGGGAGTTTACCGGCGGAGTGGGGCTGCTTTCCCTTGGTGAAGGAAGTGAAAACGGGGTGATCACGACCTTATGGGTAAGGATTCCATTTCGCTAAGTGCGAAAAAATCGCTAGGGTATGTAAAATTTGCGCGGTCGGTTTTCGGTGTAACCCTTAAAAAAGCGTAAAATCGGGGGTTTTTGCACTGGTACAGATTTTGACTAAATAAATGCAAACAATTAAAATCATTTTGGAGTAACCATGAAGTTCGTAAAGTCACTTTTTCTTGCGGCGCTGATAAGCACAGTAGCTTTTGCGCAGCTTACCCCGCCGGCCAACCTGACGGCGACTGGAAGTTCAGACCTGAGATCAGTAAAACTGACCTGGGAAGACACACAGACCAACGTCAAGTATTATGTTTATAAAAAAGATGCCCCTGCTGCCGATACCACCAAGCAGTTCAGGAAAATTGCATTTGTTCACAGAAAAGATTTCGTTGATTTCCACCTGGCTCTTGGCGGTACATACAGCTACTATGTAAAAGCTGTCAATTTTGGTAATATTAGCGATCCTTCGAATATCGTTGAATATACCAGAACCGCACCGGTTTATACCTACGGAAAGCTGAACGGCTTCGTTGTCAGTGAAGCGACCCAGCTCCCGGTAATTAACGGTTTTGTAAAATTCCTGCCTGTTTCTTACACTGTCGGTTCTTATGTCAGCGTCAGAACGGACAGCAACGGTTTCTATTCGGCAAAACTGAAGACCGGTGATTACAAAATTTTCTACAGTGCTCATTCATTTATTGGTGAGTATTATGACAATGCTGCAACATCTTCGGCTGCTACGGTTGTAACAGTTGCAGAAAATGATTCTGTTACCTTAAATGCAGCAGCACTTGCGGCAGTTGTTCCGCCGGTTGTATATACCGTATCGGGAACTGTTTTTGATGCGGCTGGTCTTGTCGGTAAAAAAGCTGAGATTGTGGCATTCAAAAAGAATTCTAACCACGGTCCTCATCACGGCTTCGGTCAGTACAGAAGATTAACCGACTCGCTTGGTAACTTTTCACTGAACGTCCGTCTTGGTGATACGCTTGCCCTTTTTGCCAGACCATTTGACAACACACTGAAATCAGAATATTTTGACGGAAAAGCAACTCTTGATGAAGCTGACTTGATTGCTGTTACCGGAAGTGTAACAGGGATCAACTTTACGCTTGACCCGAAACCTGTTTATGCTAACGGTGTTTCAGGTACGGTCTCAGACTCACTCGGAACAACCTTCCTTAAAGGGTATGTATATCTGATCAGGAAAAATCCGCCGGCACCAGGTAATCACCACAGAAGAAAATTCTGGACATCAACGGACTCACTGACCGGTGCATACTCATTCGTAAATCTTGAACCAGGTGAGTATTACGCTCTTGCAACCGCAATGGGCTATAAAGCAACCTATTTCAACTTTGACGGCACACACACCCTGGACTGGCGCCTGGCAGACTCAATAGTAGTTGGTGAATCAGGGGTGGTTGAAAACATTAACTTTAACCTGTGGGCACGTCAGCCATATTCGGGTGGAAACCATGCAGCTATTTTCGGAAGCACACTTGAGCTCACTGGTTCAGTTGTTGAAGGTGTTCTTACCTACGTTACCGATGCTGAAGGAAATGTCGTGAGTGCCAGTGTATCTGACCCGGCAGGAAGCTTCGCTCACGAAGGACTTGCAAACGGATATTACATGTTCACTGCTAACACGATAAGTTTTGACGAAGCAGTTGTTTCAGGTATTGATGTTGACACTGACAACGGTGATACCGAGCTGAATATATCCCTCACACCTGACGGAGTAACCTCTGTTAAGGGCAACACCCTTCAGCCGGACAAATTTGAACTGCTGCAGAACTACCCGAATCCGTTCAACCCCTCAACCGTTATCAGATTCTCGCTGCCTGAAGCATCAGCAGTTACACTGAGAGTATATAATGTAATAGGACAGGAAATTGCGGTTCTGGTTAATAATGAGCTCCGCGCAGCCGGTTCACATGAAGTTTCCTTTAATGCAAACGCTTTTGCAAACGGAGTATATATTTATAAGCTTGAATCAGCAGGTCTCTCGATGACCAAAAAGATGACCCTGTTGAAGTAAGAAAAAGAACAGAAAAAGAACAGAGGAATCATCCCTCCTGACACACACACGATGAACTGATTCCTTTCCTTAAAGGGTGCCTGGTAACAGGCACCCTTTTTTTATTTTACCCCCTGCAAACCAGGCTGTCGTTGCTGTCCCTGTTGCCCTTTAGGTCCTTCGCATTAATCACTAAAACAGCTTCGCGCAAAGTCGCTAAGACGCAAAGTTTACCGTTTTTCTCTTATTTTACAACCATGAAAACTTTACTCTTTTTTCTGATAACTTGTTCTTTTATTCACTCGCAGGAAACTCAGCCGGCGGTTGCGTGGTATGGTTACGGAAATTTTACCATAGAAGGGCAGGGATCGCCGGACTCACTGAGGGAATCACCTTATGACCGTATGCCGGTTACATGGAAAGACAAGGTGCGTAAACCGGTGTGGGATCTCTCCAAAAACACGGCGGGTGTTACTGTCCGGTTTCATTCCAACACTACCTCCATCAGGCTGAAGTGGACGGTGCTGAACGATTTGAAGATGAATCATATGGCTGAGAGCGGCATTAAGGGGATTGACCTTTACGCAAAGCTGAATAATGAATGGGTATATATTAACACAGCGCGACCGCAGGGGAAATCTTCAGAGTATAAGCTGATTGCAGGAATGAAGCCCGAAACGAGGGAATATCTGCTGTATCTTCCCTTGTATGATGGCGTAACGGATCTGCAAATTGGAGTTGATTCACTCTGCAGCTTTTCAGCCCCACAAAAAAAACGCGAAAAACCGATTGTGTATTACGGAACCAGTATCGCCCAGGGAGGATGTGCTTCACGTCCGGGGATGGCTCATACAAATATCCTGTCAAGGATGCTCGATGCGGAGATAATCAATCTCGGTTTCAGCG
>JADLAF010000036.1 GCA_020848375.1 Ignavibacteriaceae bacterium | reverse complement strand
TTTCAACTTTGACAGCAAAGACGACACCGATAGCCGAGCCGACGAGGAGTCCGACGAGTATATATTCAAATGAGAATATATGTTTGTCGAACAAGGTAAAGACAACTGCAAGGAACATACCAAGCGCAGAGAGGAAGTTACCCTGGCGCGCAGTCTTGGGGGAACCGAGCTTCTTGATTCCGTATATAAACAGAACTGATGAAATCAGATAGACAATGTTTATTAAAAGAGGAGTATTCATTTCTTCTCCTTCTTCTTAAACATTTTAAGCATTCTGTCGGTGACCATATATCCTCCAACCACGTTCGTCGTGGCGAAGATGAGAGCAACCATACCGAGAATCTGCGCCGCCTGATTATCCTCGAGCCCCGATGCGATGAGGGCACCTACTATGGTTATGCCGGAGATAGCATTAGATCCGGACATCAGAGGCGTATGAAGGTTTGGCGGTACTTTAGTGATAAGTTCGAATCCAACAAAGATAGCCAGAACGAACACGTATATAAACATTAAAAAGGTAAATGAATCCATAACTTAACCGTTCTTTGAAATTAAACTGAGCACGCGGCTGTTAAAGACGCTCCCCTGCCAGGTGATGAGGGACTCTTTTACGATTTCATCTTCTGTGTTAACGGTAAGCGTTTCCTGTTTGCCTTTCATATACTCAAGCAGTGCATATATATTCTTTGCGTAGAGGTCACTTGCCTGAGGCGCCATTTGTGTTGGGAAGTTGGACTCCCCGATGATAGTAACACCGTGAGCCGTAATGGTTTTATTGGCTTGAGTGAGTGAGCAGTTACCACCGTAGTCAGCAGCAAGGTCAACAATCACTGAGCCGTTTTTCATTTCTTTGACCATATCTTCAGAAATTATTTCCGGAGCTTTTCTGCCCGGCACGACTGCTGTTGTGATGATGATATCGCTCCCCTTTACATGTTTGAGGAGAGTTTCCTGTTGTTTCTGAAGTTCTTCCGGGGTTGCCTCACGAGCGTATCCGCGCTCATCCTGCAGGTTAGCACCTGGGAGGATGTCAATGAACTTTCCGCCGAGAGACTGCACCTCCTCTTTAACTGCTGTGCGGACATCGGTCACTTCAACCACAGCACCGAGCCGGCGTGCGGTTCCGAGTGCCTGAAGCCCTGCAACCCCTGCACCTATAATCAGAACCTTAGCAGCGGTAATGGTAGCAGCAGCGGTCATGAGCATCGGGAAGATACGGCCATAGTGGTTAGCGGCTGAGAGGGCAGCTTTATAGCCGGCAAGATTATTCTGCGAACTGAGAGCATCCATCCGCTGTGCCTTGGTGGAACGGGGTATGAAGTCCATTGAGATAGCGTTAATGCCGCGAGCGGCAAGGTCCTGCATAAGAGCCGTATTCTGCATCGGCTGAAGGAAACTGATCAGGATGGTATCTTTTTTGAGGAGCGAAACTTCATCTTTGCCCTCTGCCTGAGTGAGGGGCTGGCGGACTTTTAGGATAATATTTGATGAACTGTATAATTCTTCAGCAGTGGGAGCAATCTGTGCCCCTGCTGCGGTATAGTCTGAATCTGAGTAGAAGGCACGATCCCCGGCACCTTTTTCGATAAGGACGGAAAACCCATCCTTCACCAGCTTTTTAACGACATCAGGGACCAGTGCCACCCTGTTTTCCCCCGTAAATCGTTCAACCGGAACACCTATTTTCACGGTTTTCTTCCATAAATAATGATAAAATAAACATCAAAAAATACGGAATGAATTATCAATTATGAATGATGAAGTATGAAATGGTGCATAAATGCTGAATTAATTATGAAGTCTGAATTATGAAGGATGAATTGGAGGAACTTAACGGGGGTTTGAGTCTGGGTTGGGGACTCGGCAGTAAAAGAAGTGGTTGGTGTCAATCAATTTCAGGATACAGTTTTGGAATTCCCAGAAAACCGCCCAAAATTCATACTTTATAACTTATGCTTCATAATTCCCTTTTGTTGTATTTTACCTGACAAAAAATTAACAAATACCGTGAAAACTCAGGAACTTATCGCGAAATACAACTCCCCGGCAAATTTCTTCAACCGTGAATTAAGCTGGCTGGAATTCAACCGGCGGGTGCTGGAGGAGGCACTTAACCCGGATGCACCGTTGCTGGAAAAGGTGAAATTCCTTTCCATCTTTTTCAGCAATCTGGATGAGTTTTACATGATCCGCGTCTCCGGACTGAAGGAACAAATTCTGGAAAAGCGCCAGAAAGAAACCATCGACGGTATGGATACCATGCAGCAGATTGAGGCCATCGAGAGGAGTCTTGAGCCGATCCTCAATCAAGCTAATAATCTCTGGAACGATGTAATCAGACACCGTCTTGCGGATGAAGGGATAATAATACATACGTTCAATCATGAGCTGAAGCGGCCGGATGGCTTTTCGCAGGAGGAAATTGAAATTATTGACGATCATTTTGATAAATATATCTATCCGATACTTACCCCTCTTGCAACTGATCCGGGAAGACCATTCCCCCATATTTCCAATCTGAGTCTCAGTTTTGCAATAAAGGTCAGGTCGCCCAAAGGTGAGGAGCATTTCGCGAGGGTAAAAGTACCCGCCGGAAAGGGTCTCAACCGGCTTTACCGTATTGATGAGATTTTATCAAAAAAACTCAATAGCGGACCAGTCAGGAATAGTCCGGTTCGTTTTTTATGGCTGGGTGATTTCATCAAGTGTAATCTTCATAAACTATTCCCAGGTATGACTATTGAAGGTGCTTACCGTTTCAGAGTAACCAGGGATACTGATATTGAAATTCTGGAGGATGAGGCAGACGATTTGCTGAACCTTGTTGAAAAAAATATCAAACAGAGGAAGTTCGGGCAGGTAGTTCGGCTTGAAGTTGAGTCCAAGATTCCGGAAGATATGCTTGATCTTCTGGTAGAGAATCTTGAAATAGGTCGCGAAAGCGTGCATTTGCTCCCCGGTGCGATGGCGCTGAGTGATATTATGAGCTTATATGATCTCCCCTTTCCTCACCTGAAGAATAAGCCGTTTTACAGTCAAAAACACAAACATTTTGATGAGGAGACAGATCTCTTTGCGGTTATAAAAAAGAATGAAGTGCTCCTTCACCATCCGTATCATTCATTTTCACCAGTTGTTGATTTTATAAAACAGGCAGCGGCTGACCCAGATGTTCTTGCCATTAAGCAGACGCTCTATCGGGTAGGGTCAAACTCCCCGGTGGTAAGGGCACTAATCGAAGCAGCAGAAGCCGGAAAACAGGTAGCCGTTCTTGTAGAGCTTAAAGCGCGGTTTGATGAGGAAAACAACATCAAGTGGGCGCGTGAGCTTGAGCAGGTCGGCGCTCATGTTGTTTACGGGCTTCTTGGTCTGAAGACTCACGCAAAGATGACACTTGTGGTAAGACGGGAGCAGTCAGGCATCAAGCGATATGTACATCTGGCAACAGGCAACTACAATGCAACGACCTCACGTATGTACACGGATATGGGTTATTTCACGACAGATAAAGATATCTGCTCGGATGTAACAGAGGTATTCAATTTCCTGACCGGATATTCAAAGCAAACGCAGTTCAGAAAACTTTTTGTGGCTCCGTTCAGTCTGCGCACAAAACTCCTTGACCTCATCTTTACTGAAATTGATCATGCTGTAAAAGGAAGAGAAGCGCGGATTATCTTTAAGGCCAATGCTCTGGTGGATCCGGCAATTATCTGCGCACTTTACGAGGCGTCAAACGCAGGGGTAAAAATTGATTTGATAATCAGGGGAATCTGCTGTCTGGTGCCGGGAGTACCGGGACTGTCAGAGAATATCCGTGTTATAAGCATTGTGGGAAGATTTCTGGAGCATCACCGTATTTATTATATCAACAATAACGGTGAAGAGATGATTTACCTGAGCAGTGCTGACCTAATGCAGCGAAATCTGGACGGCCGGGTTGAGCTGGCATTCCCGATTGAAGATCCTACCATAAAAAAGTATATTAAGAGCAAGGTACTTTTTGTGATGCTTAATGATAATGTGAAGGCACGGCTGTTGGACAATAATATGACCTACACGAATCTTAAGCCGAAGGTGGATGAAAAGCCCCTGGACTCACAGGAGTGGCTTATGCACGAGAGTATGAGAAAAAGCGCCAAACGGAAGAAAAAGAAGTAATTGATAGTTGATAATGGAAAATTGAGAATTGAAAATTTTTCTCAGCAGGAGCGGATCTCCATTGACCATTTGACCTAATCCGACCTCGGCGGGGTCGCAAATTTGTAGCATTCGAATTATTCCATTACCCAACTTGACCCCAGCGAGGTCGCAAATTGGTAGCATCCGAATTAAGTCATATCCACCTTACGACCCCGGCGGGGTCGTAAATTGGTAGCAAACATGGTTTCCAAACCACAATGCCAACCCGGAACGGGTGACATTATTGTAAAAACACGATTCAAACTCCATGATTCCCAGCCCGGAACGGGTGACATTATTGTAGAAACACGATTCAAAATCCAAAATTCCCAACCCGGAACGGGTGACATTATTTCCTGCTTCAATATCCCATAATGCCATCCTTTCAGGATTTGGACACGGGTTG
>JADLAF010000035.1 GCA_020848375.1 Ignavibacteriaceae bacterium | reverse complement strand
TGAATCTGATGTTTCCAGGAATTGAGATAAAATTTGAAGATACAGTTGTATCATTAAGCACAAGTTCAATTGAGGAAATTGTCTGATCGCCGTCAATATCGGATGCATTCCAACCGAATGTCATCACCGGAAAAGATGAATCAGGGAGAATTGTCAGAGTATTTATCGAAATTACAGGCGCTGAGTTCTTGATAGGGAAAGGAAGAGAAACAGGTGCCGGGTCAATATCACCAATGTCAGTAAAAGGTTCACCGGCATCAAAAATACCGTTGCCATTAGCATCAGTGAATGGTTCTGCCCCCAGATTAATTCCGTTCCTTACAATTGAAGCATCGTAAATCCCATTTCCGGCATTATCAACAGCGGCCACACGGAAAGTATATATAGTGTCAGCGGCGCCAATCTGCAGGGAAAATGTGCTGTCTTTACGCGTGGTAAACGACCAGTTCGTATTGTCCCAGGTGAAGTAGAATCCGACCACTAATCCGTCAGAATCATCACCCCACCAGTTTACCTTAAGGCGGCTAGCCTGCTGACTGATTACCGAATCAGGAGTCAGAAACAGACCGGTTTTAGGAGGTTTATTAACATAAGGTACTTCTGTAACATCTTCTGTACATCCGCCTGCAAGAAGAAGAAATACAAAAGACAGATATAAGTATCTGTTTTGAAATAATTTCATTAAAACCGGTCTGTTCATGATAAATACAATTACTTAATAAGAATCATTTTTTTTGTGATGACAAAGTTGTCAACCGTCATCTGATACATATATAATCCTGAAGCAAGTTTAGATGCATCAAAGATTACTTTATATTCACCAGGTGTCTGCTCGAAATCAACCAGAGTCGTAACAAGCTGGCCAAGAGTATTATACACGTCAATTTTAGCATGACCTGCAGTTTTAAGACTATAGGAAATGGTTGTTGCCGGGTTGAAAGGATTAGGATAATTCTGATTAAGTGCATAGCCGGAAACAGTATAATTCTCACTGACATCAGTAGCCAAACCGTTAAAATCATCATCTTTTCTCGGAGTAAGTTTGTAATTACTGAAAGAGAAATATAGAACGCCTGCAAGTTCGGTAACGGTGCTTCCCTGAATAATTCTGACAAGACCTGGATTACTGGTAAACGTTGAATCCCAAAGGTTATGATATTTATGATTACCATCCTGAAGCTCAACACGAGTATTTATGCCCGAGGTATCAGCTACAAAAATTTCACCGAAGTTATTAGTTGTACCTGAATTTCCGTCAGCGTTGTCATCAGTAACAGTAACATTTTTATATTTAATCAAAACGCCTTCATACTGCTCAGCATTAAGTGTACCGCTGGGCTGTGTACCAATAGTTCTGGTGGTTACTTCCAAAGCATCTGGAAGCGGATTATTTGAACTGTTCACAATTATCTGAGTAATGGTATCAATTCGGGTATAACTGAAATCTTCGATTACCGTACCTGAAACTGTCACATTATCACCTCTTCTGAGATTAAGTGCAGTAGCGCCGTTGATTTGAATACCCGACCAAGGACCGGCACCATCCTGAATGTGAACTCTCAAAGCCGTTGATCCAAATCCCGGAATGTCAGAAGTATCAGAAGTGACAACACCTGTTACTGATACCTTATAAGATGTGTATCCGCCGAAATTTCCTCCAAACGGACTGTATTGTATGTCTTTGATTGTAAGTGGACGATTTAGCACCAGATAAAAATATTTACTTCTTACCGTATCAGTCGGATTCACCGCTACTCTGTTGTCGTTATCAGTAGCTACAACGTAGTAACTTATAATTGATGAATCAGAATTTATTCCAGGGATAGTTGCCTGAAAAATATTTGAATCAGCAACGGTTCTGGTCATATTGATAACAAAGTTCTGGCTTGCGCTTGTGCTGTAATGAAGTTTTGCTGAGGTTACAAAACCGTCAAGATCAATTACTCTTGAAGTGATTACAACTGCCTGATTAGGCGATACTGTTGGTGCATCGCGTCTTATGTTGGTCACGTTCGGAGGAGTAGCAGAAATCATAATATCACCCGGATACATCGGTGTGATGTAATATCCGTCAGCTCTCGACTGAATAACACCTCTTATATATTGAATTGCGGAACCATCGTTTGGGGCCTGATACGTTGTAAGACCCGTAAGACGATGTGCTCTTGTGGTAAAATAACCCGACTGGTCATACATAAACATCGAATTACCCTGACCATCATTAATTTTAAATGTACCGTTTGAGGTGTTGCGGTCGCTGCTGATAACATTTCGAATTACAACATACATACCTTCGTACTGTTCACCTGTCAGTTTCAACTGACCATTTTCCATAAAGTCAGTAATCTGGAGCTCCAGCGGTGCTGGTCTTTGTGTAAGCTGACTAATAACATTGACAGGCACTGCAGGATTAACCAAAATATCAAACTGAGTTGTAGTACTAAATTCGTTTACAACACCTGTAAATTCAACAACTTGTGCGGTATCAACAAGATCAAAGAATGTGTTATGATTTGCAATGCTTGTATCATGCTGTAAAAGAGCAATACCTCCGAAAACATTTCTGTTTTCATCCATTAGGTACGTATGCCATCTTCCACCTGCGGCAATAATTCTTCTCCTGTCTGTAGCAGGGTCAACTACCGGACGCACCATAATAACACCCCGGACACGCACCGTGTCTCCCTGTATCACGGAAGGTGGGTCAGATACTCCGAAAAGTGAATCAGGTACTCTCTGAATATCCTGAAGTGTTACCAGCGGATATGTCTGAGCAAATAACTCAGTCATCATCACCGACAGAATAAAAAATGTGGCTAATAAAGATCTCATTTTGAGCTTCCGATTATTTTATGATTAAAAATTTGCCGGTCTTAATTGAACCGGACTTTTTATTTTTTACGGTAAACAGGTATAACCCGGTAGCTACTGCCTGGTCGTCATTTGTTATTAAATCCCATGCGTGCTCCCCGCCGCTAAAAACCTGATCCTGTTTGGATGAAAAATTACCAAACCATCTAATCTCACTTCCCCCCTGACCTGGTTCATGATTTATCGTTTTTACAACATCGCCTGAAATGGTATAAATGGAAATTTCACAGTTTGCAGGAAGGTTATAAAAATAAATTTTTCGCAAACGTTCTGAACTGCCGTCCCAGTATGCATTCCCATAATAAGGATTCGGATATACACCAATCTCAGTATTTTCATCCTCAACGTGGGGTGTCCCGGGAACAATTCTGTTCAAATTCGCAAGTAATGAAGACTCAAGACTTTCTGTATTGATTTCATCATCACTTTTATCAAAGGCAGTAACTGTAAAAAGATATTGCCAGCCATTCAAGAGATTATCAATTGTATATTTATACCAGTATGTAACTGTATCACCCGGAAAGGTAACAGGTGAGGATAATCTGACAGCATTGAAGCCAGTGTTAAATCCGGTTGAGTTATCGGTACTGTCAAAAGCAGCCATTAGGGTCAGCGCGGTAAGATCATTTTGCGAAGAAGTAAGATCAAATCCGGCTGAAGAACGATATAATCTGTATCCTTCAAAGTCTTTCTTGGCTGAAATGGGATCAACTGATTCTTCACTGTTTTTATCCCAATAAATGTCAACCTTCTGTGAAGATGGGACAACTTTCACAAAAGGCGAATTAGGAGGAGAAGGTAATATATATCTGGTGATTTTGCCGTCTCGGTCAGTATCTTCACCCGGATCGAGCACACCATTTCTGTTTCTGTCTTCACCATAAAACGCACGAAGTGCCCAGTCAGCGTTATCATATAAATTTTTCTTCTGTTCTTCAGTATCAAATGACGCTGCCTGAGTTCCGAATTTTTTTGCTGCCAGTATAGCAAAAACAACATTTATTGAATCCCCCGGTGCAATCTTCTCAAACGGACCTGCGGAAATCATGAATGAACGATTCGCTGGTTGATGCAGAGTAGAAGGATTGATACCTGATCCATAGCGGTTAGTACCGCCAAAGTACCCCTGCATTTTATTATATTTGTCAGCATCGGTAACCGGGGCAAAAAAGTTGGGATCTGAAGTATTTCTGAATTGCCAGGAGACATAATTAACACTGTCATAACCCCGGTCAGACCCAAGAACCATTACTCCCAAATAACTGTCTGTAAAACCAACATCACCGTTAGAGTCAAACTCATAGGCGAGTCCAAGTGAATCCTTAAATCCATTTCCGCCTTTATTGAAAAACGCGGTACCGCCGGGAGAAGTTACTTTAGTGTTCCTGACAACGGCATCCGTCCAGAGTCCGGCATAGACACTATCTATATATTTATCACTGACATTCTTTACCCAATAATTCATGATTACAAAGAAATCAGCAAACGGAAAATTCCATGCGTAGGATGCCTGATTAACAACAATTCCTAAAGGAGAGTGATCGGTAATTATTTCACCATTATCAAGAACTGTAGCAGTATCACTGTAAACCGCAATAAAATCCTGATGGGATACTGCCTGAGGTGAATAAAATTTTGAAGTGATGAGAGATGAAATCTCTTTTACGAAGGTTCCTTTTTGATTGGTGAATTCAAATCCGCCACCTCTTTGTGAAACTGAAGCAGCATCAACCGCACCTGTGGTGACAAACGGACCTGTTCTGTTGGAACCGATAGAATCTGTTGAAATAAAACCGCCAAACCAAAGACCTCCGTCAAATATATGTTCAATGCCGCTTCCAAGAGGGTATTCTGCTGATGGCTGAGCAGGCCATTTTGCAAAGCCATGACCATAAGTACCAAAATTTGTGAGGGTTAAACCGATACTTCCTACATTGGTATATTTTGTATTATCATCATCCAGTTGTTTGCGTAGTCCTTCTCCCTGTTGAGCATTCAGAAGGAAAGAGATAAATACGGTAAGGAGTAAAGTTCTGAGAAAAATCATATCAGTTAATTTCGGATGATTCAATAAATATCTGCCTTGCCTGTTTGTCAGCATGGTAAGAACTTCTTACAAGCGGAGCAGATTCAACAATTTTGAAGCCCATCTTCAGACCTTCTTCTTTATAGAATTTAAATTCTTCGGGAGTCACAAAACGGTCAACAGATAAATGCTGCTTTGAAGGTTGCATATATTGCCCGATAGTTAATATATCACACCCGGAAGAAAAAAGGTCACCCATTAGCTCAAGAACTTCGTCCGGCTGCTCCCCTATCCCTACCATTATGCCGCTTTTTGTTTTAAGACCTCTCTGCTTAAACCAATGAATAAGTTCAAGACTTCTTTCATATTTTGCCTGTGGTCTGACTGCATGATAAAGCCGTTTAACTGTTTCAAGGTTGTGATTCAGAATATCAGGCGGATCATTAAGAATAATTTCAAATGCTGGTTCTTCCCCCTTAAAGTCGGGAACCAAAATCTCTATTGTGCAATCAGAGAGCTTCTGTCTGATTCTGCGGGTGGTTTCAGCAAAAATTTCCGCTCCACCATTTTTAAGTTCATCACGATTTACAGAAGTTATTACAACATGTTTAAGCTGCAGTTTCTCAACTGCTGAGGCAACTCTCGCGGGTTCAAAGAGATCCAGTTCATTCGGCATTCCTACTTTTACATTACAGAATCCGCAGCTTCTGGTGCAGGTGTCACCAAGTATCATAAAAGTTGCAGTTCTGTGGTTCCAGCATTCAGCAATGTTAGGACATCTTGCCTCTTCACACACGGTATTAAGTTTGTGTGAATGCATCAGTTCTTTTAAGTCAGCATAGTTTTTACCCGACGGAAGTTTAACCTTCAGCCAGTCCGGACGCTGCAGCTTTTCTTCTATTCTTCTCTCTGCGGTTTCTTTGAATGCTCTCTGATGCTTGTTAATCATTTTCTTTTCTTAATGCAAAATATCTAAATTATATCTTATCAGGCGGTTAAATTACCATTAAAATTTTCAAGGTAGTCTTTTACCGCTTTAAGGAATCGCCCGCCCAACATTCCGTCAATCAATCTGTGGTCATGTGAGAGTGTGAGATACATCATACTTCTTATTGCAATCATCTCATTGCCTTCGTGTTCAATGACGACCGGTCTCTTAACAACTGCACCAACACCAAGAATAGCAAGCTCCGGCTGGTTGATAATAGGAGTTCCAAACAGAGTACCGAACACGCCATAGTTGGTTATCGTAAAAGTTCCTCCGGATATATCATCAGGGGTAAGTTTTTTTGTGCGGGCTTTTTCAGCCATTTCTGCAATACTTTTTGCTATACCAATAAGGTTTTTTTCACCCGACTTTTTAATATTCGGAACTATCAGACCATTTGGTTCAATTGCTACGGCGATCCCAAGATTAATATCACGTTTCCTAACTATTGTATTATTATCAATTGAGGCGTTAATCAACGGGAACTGCTGAATTGCTTTAACTACCGCCTGTGAAATAAATGACATATAGGTCAGTTTAGCGCCAAACTGTTTCAATACATTTTCCTTTTCCGCTGTAAGGAAGTTTGCAACCTTAGTCATATCAACTTCAACAAGACCGGTCACATGAACGCTTGTGTCCCTGCTGTGAACCATGTGCTGCATTATCTTCTGACGGATATTATCCATCGGGATTGACTCATAAGCATCGGCTGGGAGAGATGAGCTGAAATTTGCAAATGATGATGCCGATTGTGAAGATTGTGAAACAGTCTGCTGCACTGGTGCGGTGTATTGTTGAACCGGAGAAACAGTAACCGGCTTATTAGCAATACCTGCTGCTCTGTTCTTTAAATAAGTTAATACATCATTCTTTGAGACTCTTCCGCCAAGTCCTGTTCCTGTTATATTTTCAAGTTCACCCATTGATATACTCTCGGTCCTTGCAATATTTAAAACAAGGGGAGAATAAAACCTACTGCTCTGATTTCCGCTCGGCGCAACAGTCAGAACAAGCTCACTTTGAAATTGCGAATTAACATTCTGTGCAATGATATTATGCATAGATGACGTAGATACGGGTGTCTGCACTTCGGG
The DNA here is from genome assembly GCA_020848375.1 of Ignavibacteriaceae bacterium. GTDB lineage: Bacteria > Bacteroidota > Ignavibacteria > Ignavibacteriales > Ignavibacteriaceae > H2-BAC3. The sequence continues at coordinate 24,197 of JADLAF010000035.1, read as the reverse complement.
AACAGTAGTTACTTTAACGACAGAACCACTTCCGCCTAATCGTGCAACAACAGTACCCACCGGAACTGTTGTCTGTTCTGCAACTAAAATTTCGGACACAATCCCTGCCTCAGGTGACGGAACTTCTGTATCAACCTTATCGGTGCTTATCTCAAAGATGATTTCATCTTTCTTAACTAAGTCTCCAACTTTTTTTAGCCATTTAATAATAGTCCCTTCCATAACCGACTCACCCATCTTAGGCATGGTTATATCAACTGTGGCAGAAATTTCAATAGCTTCTTCTTTCGGGGGTGGTGGTGAAGCAAATGCAGCAGTTTCAGGAAGAGCGTTTTTCACCTCCTCAGGTGCGGGTTTAACTTCCCCTGTTTTAGGGGCAGGTGCTGATGAAGTTGAACCAGGTTCTGATTCAATAATCGCAACGACCTTACCGACTTCGATGGTTTCACCTTCTCCAAAGAAAATCTGAGTAATATATCCTTCATCCTGAGATGGGATTTCAGTGTCAACTTTATCCGTGCTTATCTCAAAGATAATTTCATCACGCTTTACAAAGTCTCCCGGCTTTTTATGCCATTTAATTATTGTACCTTCGGTAACGCTTTCACCCATCTTGGGCATGATAATTTCTGAACGCATGAGAAAACCTTTATTAATAAAGAATAAGTTCTTTAATGGATTTATATATACCTTCCCTCGAGGGAAGAATGGCATTTTCTAATATAGGGCTGTACGGAATATGTGCATCTTTGGCGGCAACTCTTCTGACCGGACCATCAAGGTACTGAAAACAATTTTCAGTGACCCTTGCTGCTATCTCAGCACCAAATCCTGCGGTTAAAGTATCTTCGTGAATAACAATAATTTTACCGGTTTTTTTAACTGAGTTATAAATCAGTTCTTCATCAAGAGGTACAATTGTTCTCAGGTCAATAATTTCAACAGAATAGCCGTCTTCTATCAGCTTTTTTGCGGCAAATACTGAATCCCAGACCGAAGCGCCATAAGTGACAACGGTAACGTCACTTCCTTCCATCACTATTTTACCCTTCCCGAAAGGAAGCAGATATTCCGCATTCGGCTCAGGTGCTATGGCAAAGCTCTGTCGATAAAGTCCCTTGTGCTCACAGAACAATACGGGATCATTGATTCTCATAGCTGTTTTAAGAAGCCCTTTAGCATCTGCAGAGTTTGATGGATAGGCAATATAGATACCCGGTACGTGCGCGAATATTGCTTCGATATTCTGGCTATGATATAAACCGCCGTGAATATAGCCGCCAACCGCAACTCTGGTAACAACCGGTGCTGACCAATAGTTAAATGAACGGTAGCGTATAGTAGCAAGTTCATCCTTCATCTGCATAAAAGCTGGCCATATATAATCGCCAAATTGGATTTCGACAACAGGTCTTAGTCCGGCAAATGCCATTCCTGTTGCCACACCCATTATGCTGGCTTCTGCAAGCGGAGAGTTAAACACTCTGTCAAGACCGAATTTTGTCGTAAGTCCTTTTGTAGCGGTAAACACTCCCCCTTTTCCATCAGCAATATCCTCCCCAAAAACATAAATATCAGAATTCTTTTCCATCTCCTCATGAAGTGCATGATTGATTGCGTCCACCATAACGATGGGAGCACCGGATGGTTTTTCTTTCTCATAAGGAAAAGATTCCTTATAGCCGCTTTCATCATATACATATTTAGCAGCTTCATCAGCGCGTGCATCTTCTGAGTTTAATGCTTCAGCAGAGGCACGTTCAACTTCTTCCCTCACTTGAACCTGTATATCATCAAGTTCTTTTTGACTGAGAAGGTTATTTGAAAGAACATAATTCGAGAATTTTTCAATGGGATCATTCCGCAAATCTTCTTCAAGATCCTGTATGTCACGATATTTTTTCTGGTCATCAGAGGAGGAATGAGAGAGGAGTCTTACGCATTCAGCTTCCACCAATACAGGCCCTTTTCCTGAACGGGCGTATTCATACGCTGCTTCTGCGGCTTTCATGGAATCAATAAAACTGGTACCGTCAATTTTCATCCTGAGGAGATTGTCATAACCTGCCATCATTTCTGAAATTGAATGACCCTTACCACCTGACTGCTGCGATACATGAACAGAAATGGCATATTTATTATTCTGAATAACAAACACTACCGGAAGTTTTTCGCGGCTCGCCCAGTTAATCGCTTCATGAAACTCTCCCTGGCTTGTCGTTCCCTCACCAGAACTTACGTAAGAAACTGATTTTATCCCCTTCTTTACAGCAGCTAATGCAGTACCAACGGCCTGAAGGAACTGGGTGCCCGTGGGTGAAGATTGAGTTGGCAAATTTAATTCACGCGTGTATCCCCAGTGACACGGAAGTTGCCTTCCGCCGCTCGAAAGATCTCCTCTTTTAGCAAAACTCTGCATAAAAAAGTCAATAGGTTTATAACCCATGGCTAGGATAAGGGCCAGATCGCGGTAATACGGAAAAGCCCAGTCAACCTTAGGGTTTAACTTCTGACCAAATGCAACCTGAACTGCTTCATGACCTGAGCCAGCAATATGAAAAAAGGTTTTGCCCTGTTTTAGGTAGTTCATTGCCTTTACATCAATATGACGGGCAGTGTACATTATTTTATAATTTTTTAACAGATCTTCGCGGGTCAGATCTAGCTTACCATTATTTTTACCATTGCTCTGAGATGCTTTTTTCTCATATCCGGTAAACGGGGTAGCCGTCTTGTTACCAGTTTTAGCCATTAAGTTGCCTCTTTTATTTCAAGCTCGGTGTTAATTAAAGTATCTGATGTATCAAATGAATCATACTCAAATACCCCCGAGAAAATTTTTACAATCTTCTCTTTAAACGGTTTCATCTCATGAATGATAGCGGTTTCTTTCTCAAGCGATGTAACCTCTTTATCTTTGATGCCGCATGGAATTATACCTCCAAAATAATTTAAATCAGGGTATATATTTAGCGCAAAGCCATGCATGGTTACCCATCGGCTTATTTTTATTCCGATTGCTGCAATTTTTTTCTGATCTATCCACACTCCTGTCAGACCATCTATCCTCCCTGCGTTTAGAGAAAACTCCTCACAGAATCTGATCAGCACTTCCTCAAGCGCACGGAGATATTTGTGCGAGTCCATCTTCCACTTTTTCAGATCAATGATCGGATATCCAACAAGCTGACCCGGTCCGTGATAGGTTATATCCCCTCCCCGGTCAATATCTACAACAGAAATTTTATTTTCTCTGAGATATTGTTCATTCGCAGTTAAATTGCTTCTGTCTGCAGTTTTACCAAGTGTGTACGTATGAGGATGTTCAAGTAAAATTAATGTATCACTAAAACTTCCATTTGCCACTTCGTTAAAAATCTGACGCTGCAGATTCCAGGCAGAATGATACTCAAGCAATCCTGCGTCAAGTATCCTTAAAGTTCTAGATATGGATTGACTCGCCGTAAGCATTTGCCGCTGCTTCCATAATAGATTCTGAAAGAGTCGGGTGTGCATGCACTGTTTTAATAATAGTCTCTCCTGTAGCTTCTAACGATCTTGCTAAACCAAGTTCTGCAATAAGTTCTGTTGCCTCAGCACCAATTATATGAGCCCCGAGAAGTTCATTATACTTTGCATCAAATATCAGTTTTACAAATCCTTCTCTCTCCCCTATTGCAAATGCTTTTCCGCTGGCCATGAAGGGAAACTTGCCAATTCTGAGTTCATAACCGGCTTCACGTGCCTGCTTTTCCGTCATTCCGATACTGGCAACCTGCGGCTGGCAGTAGGTGCATCCCGGAATATTATTGTAATCAATCGGGGTAGGATGATGCCCGGCAATTACTTCTACACAATGGGTCCCTTCAGCAGATGCCACATGAGCAAGCCAGGGTGGTCCTATTACATCACCGATTGCATAGACACCGTCAACATTCGTTTTATAGGTATTTTTATCAACCTTAATATGATTCTTAAAGATATCAACCCCTAATTCTTCAAGACCAAATCCTTTAATATTACCGGTTACCCCAATCGCTGACAAAACTTTATCAGCACTGAGGACGGATTTTTCACCCTCACGGCTTATGGTGACTTCAACTTTTCCCTCTTTTACTTCAGCCCTTTCTACAGAAGTCTTCGTATAAAGAGTGATGCCCCTCTTCTTAAAATTCTTTTCCAGAGTTTCACTTACTTCATGGTCTTCAATCGGAAGAATATGATCTAGCATTTCTATAATGGTAACCTTTGTACCCAATACACTATAAAAATACGCGAATTCTATGCCGATTGCTCCTGCGCCGATGATGATCATCTCCTTGGGCTGCTCAGAAAGACTCATTGCTTCTGTACTAGTGATAATCTGTTTGTGATCTACTGGAATAGTCGGAAGGATTCTTGGCGAAGCACCGGTAGCCACGATAATATGTTTCGCTTTTACTGTTTCCGAAACTTTTCCTTTTGCGTCCAGAATATCAATTGTGTTATTAGAGGTCAATTTACCAAATCCGCGGTAACGGTCAATTTTGTTCTTTTTAATAAGCATTTCCACATTTTTGGTTATGCGATCAGAAATATCCCGTGATCTCCTGATAATTTTGCCAAAGTCAAACTTCAAATCGGTGAATGAGATTCCGAAATCGGAAGCGTGGTGCTGAAGATTATCATACATCTCTGCATTTTTCAGGAGGGATTTTGTTGGAATACAGCCCCAGTTAAGGCAGATACCGCCCAGATTATCCTTGTCAATTACCGCAGTTTTAAGTTTTAACTGTCCGGCTCTGATTGCGGCCACATAACCGCCTGGTCCGCCGCCTAAAACAACTAAATCGTATTCCTTTGCCATTAACTTCCTTAAAATTAGAGAAAACTCAAGTTTCAAATATAGCTAACCCCTGGCTAATTGGAAACCGAACCTATCAGGTGCTGACTCCGAAAATGTTCATAAGTCAGCTTTTATTTGACAGTTTTACGCCTTTTTGATTAGTCCCGCGATTTTGTGAAACTCTTCTAGACATTCCCGGTTTACAATGGAATCCTGATTTGTTACTTCCATTTTTTGGAGGATTCTGGAAACGGCAATTTCAACCTTTTTGCCATTTATAGTCCTCGGAATGTCACTCACCTGAAAGACGTATGAGGGAATATGCCGCGGGGAGAGTGCTTTTTTTATTTTTTGCTTTATTTGGTCAGCAAACCCATCATCTAGTTTCATACCCACCTTAAGTACCAGAAAAAGGCAGACTTTGATATCATCTCCCTCCGGAACTGATGAAAGTAAAGAATCTGTAATTTCTGGAATCCCCTCCAGAACGTTGTAAATTTCCGCAGTCCCAATTCTTACACCGCCAGGATTAAGGGTTGTGTCTGAACGCCCGTAAACCAAAAAACCACCGGTTGGTGTCTGTTCTATATAATCCCCGTGCCGCCAGACATTGTCGTAATAGGAAAAATATGCATCGAAATATTTCATCCATCCATTTTCACCCCAAAATCCTATTGGCATCGAAGGGAAAGATTTGACACAGATAAGTTCACCCTGCCTATGGTAAACCGGTCTGTAGAAGTTGTCCCATACCTCAACAGCCATCCCAAGTCCGGGTCCTTGAATCTCACCGGGGAAAACCGGTGACAAGGGATTGCCAAGCATAAAGCATGAGATAATATCTGTGCCACCTGAAATGGAAGAAATGTGTATGTTCTTTTTTATTGAATCATAAATGTAATAGTAATAATTCTCGGTTAACGGTGCACCAGTTGAAAGAATCATCTGCAGATTGTCAAGGCGATGTGTCTCTGCAATATTAAGATGATCTTCCCTGCACAGCGAAAGAAACTTGGGGCTGATACCAAGATGAGTAAGTTTTTCTGATTCCGCGATATCCCACAATTTTTTAGTATTCGGATATACTGGCGAGCCGTCATATAAATGAACTTCAGCCCCGAGCATTAAACTGCTCACCAACCAGTTCCACATCATCCAGCCGCAAGTGGTGAAAAATAGAATTTTACTACTCTCCGTAACACTACTGTGAAGATGAAGTTCCTTAAAGTGCTGAAGAAGAGTACCCCCGGCACCGTGAACAATACATTTTGGTTTTCCGGTAGTACCAGAAGAGTACATTATATATAACGGGTCATTAAATTCAATATGGTAGTATTCGAGAATTCCTGCTGGTTCGCTTATAATATTTTGAAATAAAATCTCATCATCTGCAATTATTGAATCAGATTGGATATCCTGTTTCCGGAAGTCAAAATATTTTTCAGTCCAGATAATTTTTTTTACTGAAGGAATCTTATTTCTTACATTTCTTATCTTCTCCTCTATATTAAAAATCTTACCGTTATATGAGTATTCTTTTTGCCCGACAAGAAGAAGAGGTTCAATCTGCTCGAAGCGGTCAAGAATTGCAGTTTCACCAAATTCAGGAGATGAAGACGACCAGACCGCACCTAATGATGTTACCGCAAGCATCATCACAACAGTTTCCGGAATGTTTGAAATGACACCTGCCACACGATCCCCTTTTTTTACTCCAATCTTTCTCAGACAATTTGCTGCTGAGGACACATATTCGTATAGTTCATTATAGGATATTCTTACAACTTTTTCATTCTCCCTGTGGGAGACTATAGCAATTTTATCCGAACGTACCCGCAGCAGAGTTTCTGCAAAATTTAGTTTTGATCCTGTGAACCATTTTGCTTGAAACATATCAGACGAATTAAGTATCGCAGAAGGATATTCTGACTGCCTGATTGGTGCATATTCAAGCAGTAACTGCCAAAACATTTCATAGTTTTCAACAGACCACCTGTGCAGGGCTTCGTAGGTACCAAATCTTTCCCCCACTCTTTCTTCTAACCATTCAAGAAACTCCGACATTGGTGAGTTTCGAATTGATTCTTTCGAGGGATAGTAAACCGGCTTTATCATCTTATAGGGTTTTTCCAGCAATTAAAATATACCAGGCGATTTCTGTCATGTTTGCCTTCAGAAACGACTTTGCAGCCAGGATATAATCATGATTATGAAATTTCTTATTCCTGGTGATTAAAAAAGTGATATGGCTCAACGTTTCTTCAGGTCTGAATGGAGTAAGAGTCCTGAAAAAGCTTTCCTTCGTATAATGATCGTACGGCCTCATTGAAGATATATATGATTCAAAGAATTGCATTGATTCATCAAAATCCGGAATCTTTTCAAAATTCGCAAGTTTGGCCAGATCATTTGCGGAAAGTAAATCTGACTGTTTGAGTACATAAGGAAGATTTTCGTAACCTATGCCGAGTTTGTTCAGTGGTTTCACTATCTCAAATACGTTAGGTGATACGGCCCTGTTGTAGAAATCACTTCCCATTCGTGAAACCAGGTCTATACGGTCAGGCAGAATTACTCCGTCCTCAAATATATCTTCAGCAACATGAAACAGTATTACTTCACAAATCACTAAATTAGCGGAGGCCCCTCCGTTTCCGTAACTTTTAATTTCCAGCACTTTACACTCCATCTGAAAAGGAGACTCTTTGACCCTTGCAGGTTTTATCCTTACAGCAGGCAAAGGTGTTAAGCCAGATTTGATAAACTCATCAACTTCTGATGAGAATTCGGCAGAAGCAAGGTTAATCTGCTCAACCATCGGAAAACTAACTGCCTGTATGACACACTCCCCGGTTGCCTGAATGTTGTTAAACGTATCCTTATGACTGGCATCTCTGCCCCTCCTGGCAGGAGAAAAAACCACGATTGGCGGATTTGCCCCGAATACATTATAAAATGAGAATGGACTGAGATTAGGAATCCCGTCCGCTGAAAGAGTTGAAACCAGCGCAATCGGACGAGGTGCTATCCCTCCCTGGAGGAGGCGCTGAACCTCTGGTACCGGAATAGTTTTGGGATCTATTTGCTTCATTGATATTTCTTTTTAAAATTACCGGATAAATAAATTAAACTTTGTATTATTTGAGACCATCATTCAAACTTTATCAGTCAGGTCTTCTGGCTTACAAAAAGGAAAATGGAATTATCCAATTTCTCCTCATTACATCAAGGAAGAGTAAGAAATGGATAATCCCCAAAGGATATATTGACTCTGCCCTCACTCCTTTTGAATCTGCTCAGAAAGAGGCCTATGAAGAAGCAGGAATAATTTGTAAAAATAATGAAAAAATGATTGGCGAATGGTGGATTCAGAAAAAATACGGGAAAAATGTTGTTGTGGTTTACTGCGCCGAAATTGTGAAAGAATTAGATCAATACCCAGAGAGAAATGAGAGAGTTAAGAAGTGGTTTTCGTCTGAGGAGGCACTAAAAGAAACTCAGGGGTCTGAGCTTTCAGTCATCCTCAAGAAGGCGCTCACTGTCATCTGAGAGATTGTCCATATTCTCATTGATACAGTTTTTTATTTCCTGAAAGGTAAATCCTTTTGAGAGCAGATAGCGAGTTACCCGGATTATTAAGTCCTTCTGCTGAAGATTTTTTTTCTTTAACTGCCTTATTTTCTTTCTGAATTCATCGGTCAGGCCTTCGTGATATTCCTCAGCCAGTTCATCTTTTGTTCTTTCAAGATTTTCGATAGAAATCTCCCGGTTGATGCCTTTTTCAAAGAGTTTGGCTTTAATTTTATTCACGCCTGAATGCTTTCTGACTAATGATTCAGTATAATGCTCCGCAAACCGGGCATCGTTAAGCAACCCATTTTCAGAGAGCTTCTCAATGACACCATCAATCAGATCATGCTCCCGAAACTTTGACTTAAGTTTTCTTTTTAACTCAGTTTTTGAGTGCTGCCTCATGTAAAGGAGAAAAATGGCTCTTTGTTTGATCTGTAACCGTTTTGCCTCAATAGTTAGTTCTTTAAACTCCTCATCAGAAAGCTGGTCTCCGATACTGAGTTTCCAGGCAAAAAAAATGTGAGGTTCAAGGAAGAACCTCACATCATCAATGGTAACCTTATAAATTCCGCTTGAAACAAGTTGAATTTTAGATACATAAGGCATTAATTTTTAGGGGCTTTCTCCTTTTTAGCAGGAGTCTTTTCTGGAGCTGGTAATTCTGACTCATCTATATCAACAACTCCAACTCCCAGTCGTGACTTTACCTCCGTGGAAAGTTTTAAGAACATATCAGGAAATTCTAACAGTTTCATACGAAACTGCTCCCTTCCCTGGAATCGATCCTCACCATACGTGAACCATGCTCCGCTTTTCTTAACAAGGCCGAAATTAACTGCCAGGTCAAGTACGTCACCTGATTTACTGATTCCTTCATTGTAGAGTACGTCAAACTCAACTTCCTTGAAAGGTGGTGCAACTTTACTTTTAACTATTTTAACCTTAGTCCTGTTTCCTATTACATCGTTACCCTCTTTTATTTGGGCAACACGTCTAATATCAAGACGAACAGAAGCATAGAATTTTAAAGCATTTCCACCAGTAGTTGTTTCGGGATTTCCGAACATAATGCCTATCTTACTTCTAAGCTGATTGGTGAAAATTACAGAAGTCTTTGATTTTGAGATAGCACCTGTAAGTTTTCTGAGCGCCTGCGACATCAGACGCGCCTGCATAGCCATGTGCGCATCGCCCATTTCCCCTTCAATTTCACTTTTGGGAACCAAGGCAGCTACGGAGTCGATTACAATTACATCAAGTGCGTTGCTTCTTACAAGTGTATCGGTAATTTCCAGTGCTTGCTCACCATAGTCTGGCTGAGAAAGTAGCAGATTCGCTGTATCCACACCTATTTTTTTTGCGTAATTAACATCGAGTGCATGTTCTGCATCAATAAAAGCTGCCAGACCTCCGGTTTTCTGAGCTTCAGATATTATGTGAAGGCAAAGGGTTGTCTTACCTGAAGACTCCGGTCCGTAAATCTCAGTAATCCTTCCGCGTGGAATACCGCCGATGCCCAGTGCCCAGTCTAAAGAGAGGGCTCCTGTAGGGATAAAATCTACCGGGGCAACTACTCCATCCCCCATTTTCATAATTGAACCTTTCCCATGGGCTTTTTCAATTACTCCGATGGTATCTTCTAAAATTTTGATCTTCTGATCTCTTTCACTGCTCATTCTATTAACCTTATTATGTTGAAAATTCTATCTTACTTTCAGTAACGGCTTATAAACCGATCCTGATTTTAATAATTTGCTTTCATATAGTACAAAACTACGAATCTCGGTGTTCAAATTTGTAACATCCAATGATAGAAATTTGTCTAAAAACTCTTCCGGAAGCTTTTTCCTGACCCGCATCAGCGTAATGTGGGGCTTATACCCATTATCTATTTTAGGCAAATTACAATCACGCAGTACAGAATTAACCTCTCTGATATAATGATCCAGAGATGGTCTAAAATCAGCACCAGCCCAAAGAATGGTTGGCTCTTCTTTAGAACCAAAATAACCAAATTCATTTACATCTATCACAAATGCAGGAGCTCGAATGCTTTTTTTTAATGCAACAGAAAGATCGGCAATTTTGTTTTCCGTCAGGTCACCGAGGAATTTAACTGTAATGTGAAGCTTTTGTTGCTTTTCCAGAGGATATGCTCCCCGAAAACTGACCGTAAAATACCTGAATATCTGTATCAGTAATAACCTGAAATCCTCAGGAAGCTCAAAAGCCAGAAATGCTCTAATTTTCAAACGATATTCCGAGCAGGTGTCTTCTTACCATTTCAAGAGCTGCCTGAACTACTTTGTCTTTATTGAGCAGCCGGTTATCCCCCATCAAAAAGTGTTTAGCAATTGTGCCGTCATGAGAAGCGAAACCGATATAGACCGTACCAACGGGCTTATCAGAGGAGCCGCCGGTGGGACCCATAATCCCGGTTGCAGACAGACCAATGTCTGCACCGCTAATTGCTTTAACCCCCTGTGCCATATCCATTGCAACAGCTTCGCTGACGGCACCTTTAAGCATGATAATATCCTCATCAACATTCAGAATCTCTACTTTTGCCGCATTGCTGTATGAAACTACCCCCATTTCAAAATATCCACTTGCTCCGGCTATATTCGTAAGCTGATTTGCAATTCCCCCGCCGGTACAGGATTCCGCAACTGCAAGCGTCTGCCCTCTCTCTTTAAGCATCCGGCCAACTACTTCGGCCAGAGATTCCTCACCTTTTCCGTAGATATATCTTCCGACCATCGAACGGATTTTCTGTTCAATTTCCAAAATTTCATTCTGGGCATTCGTCTTCGTGTCACTGTGGAGACTTATCCTTAGTTTTACCCCGAACTGACTCGGTAAAAAAGCAAGTTTTGCCCCGTGTAAAAGTTCATCAAGGTTGCCCAGTTTCTGAAAGAGTGCAGACTCAGGAATCCCTGTTGTCAGAAGTGTTGTTATACTAGTATAGCCCCCCTCATCGCCTCTCATCCGAAGGACTTCAGGTATTACATAATTCTTCATCATTGCCTTCATTTCAGAAGGAACACCGGGCATGAAGAAAAAAGTAGTCTTATCCTTAGTCAGAATATATCCCGGAGCCGTACCCATTGAATTTCTCATTATTCGGGCTGACTCAGGCACCATGGCCTGATCCTCATTAAGCGCGTTAAGTGTTCTTTTCAGCCGCGCGAACCGCTCAACTATATCCTGATAGACCTGATCATCCTTCACTAATTTGGTTGAAAAGTATTCAAGAATGCAGGTCCTGGTGATATCATCATGTGTGGGACCCAAACCGCCGGTCACAATCACTACATCGGCCATTGACCCACAATAAGTAAGCTCGCTGAATATTGAACTTTTTTCATCACCGGAAACGCATGCTCTTGTTATCTGGGTTTGATTTTCCGTCAGAATTTGACCTATATATGATGCATTCGTATTAACGGTCTGACCAATCAATAGTTCATCCCCTATACTTAAAATCGCGGATTTCATATTTTTTTTCCAGAGATTATCATTTTTCGGCTTTGAATAATTTTGAGAGAACTTTTCTTTCCTGCCAGAAATAATCAGCGCCCGAATGTACCGTAATTATCATAATTGCCAGTAATAAAGCTGACAAAACAGTTTCATCAATCATAATTTTAATGATACCTGAATAATCTCCCATCCATTTTGCGTGCAGGAGGATATATAGAATCAAAACATAATATAAAAATACCATTTGCAGTAAGGTTTTGAGTTTTGCGTAAAAACTTGTCGGGAAGGTATATCCCTTATACTCAGCATAAGCCCTGAATCCAGTTACAAGAAAATCACGGATGAGAATTATATAAACAGGCCACCCTATAAGAACCCCTTTATAAACCAGACTAAGAAATGCACCGGCGGTCAGTATTTTATCAGCAATGGGATCCCAGAACTTTCCCCATGCTGATATATAATTAAATTTTCTTGCAAGCCAGCCGTCATACCAGTCAGTAAGCGCTGCTACAAAAAATATTGCCAGTGAAATTTCACCTGAATAGCTTTCATCCAGCAGAAAAAAGTAAACAAATACCGGGGTTAGTATAATACGGAGTACGGTTAACTGATTTGGCAGAGTCATGAATTATTCCGGATTCATTGACCGTAAAGTGTTGTATTCATAGATGCCGGTACTATGACCATCCTGCCATACAACATTCAGGGCATAAGACCCAACCGGCTTTATCTCCTTAACCGTAACCTGGTCTCTTAAAAAAAGAGGTATATATTTAGCAGACTGCTTGGTCTTTTCAGCAATGCAGGTGGCACAAGGACACTTCTTCCTGAGTACCTCAAGCGGTATTCGCGAAATCTTGGAATCATTCCACTCAATCAACAATTCACTCGCGCCAGCGAGACGAATTTTAACCGGATCAAACCTCAATTGAACTGCCCGTAAGTAGTTTGTATGCTTCTTTATATAAACGTGCGGTTTTTTGAATTACCACTTCTGGTAAATCTGGTGCCGGGGGCTGTTTGTTAAAATTTATTGATAGAAGAAAATCACGGACATATTGTTTATCAAAATTTGTCTGCATCTTTCCAGGATGATAATCCTTCTCAAGCCAGAACCTTGATGAGTCCGGGGTCAGTAATTCATCAATAAGTAAAAGCTCCCCTTGTTCATTATAGCCAAACTCAAATTTTGTATCAGCTATAATTATCCCCCGGCTGTGAGCGTAGTCAGATGCTCGATTATATATGGCTAATGATCTCTTCTGAAGCTCATCAATTAAAAGATTTCCGAACCGGTTAACAGCTTCCCCGATGCTGATATTTTCATCATGTTCTCCAATCTCCGCTTTGGTTGAAGGAGTAAAAATTGGTGAGGGTAATTTCGAAGATTCAATAAGACCTTCAGGAAGAGTATGACCGCATATTTCTCCTGATTTTCTGTAATCATTCCATCCGGTTCCTGCCAGGTATCCTCTTACTATGCACTCAACCGGTACCACGCGGGCTTTACGGACTAACATTACCCTGCCACGGAATTCGTCTTTCTGATGATTCGGAATTAGCTCAATTTTATCCACATCATCGGTAATAAGATGGTTTGCGGTGATATCCCTGGTCATCCCAAACCAGAAAACCGCCATTGAATTCAGAATTTTCCCTTTGTAGGGAATACCCTGATTCATCACGACATCAAAAGCTGACAGTCTGTCCGTACTGACAATCAAGTAAAAATCACCTGCTTCATAAACATCACGGACCTTTCCCCTTCGGTGAAGTTCCAGTCCTTCAATAGCACTATAGAGAATTACAGATTCTTTCATAAATCAGAATTAGTTAAAATGAAATATAAAAATTCGGCGGGAGAGATTTACGGCGTGCAAATTGAATTACCGACAAATTTAAAATAAAAAAGGCACCCGGTTAAGAGTGCCTTCTGTGGGCAGAGAGGGAATTGAACCCCCGACACAAGGATTTTCAGTCCTTTGCTCTACCGACTGAGCTACCTGCCCTGAAAACAGACTCCAAATATAACATTTTGGGCAAAATAAATCAAATCCTTTAACCAAGAATTTGTGTATGAAGCGCAATTTCCTCTAATACAGACGAGACTTTCAGACACGATGCCATATCCCCATAATAAACTACTGCCATGCCTTTTAAGTGTACCTCAAAAGTATATTTACGCGCTTGCTGAATGGAACAATGTACAGCTTTTATTATTTGATTTATCACCTCATCAAAAGTATGCCAGTCATCATTATATAAGACTACTTTATAAGGTAATTCTGTTTCTATTTGTTCAGAATCAAGAACCCTTGGTTCAGGATTTAGCTGTGTGTTGCCCATAAATCTCTAAATATCAGGTCGAAAAATAAGCACCTGAGGGGACTTTTCTCATAAAATCCTGTAAAATTTCTTCCTCCTGAGGTATATTTGAGTACTGAAAAACAAAGTTTTTAGCGGAGAATTAATGAAAATTGCTGTATGCGTTAATCACGTGCCTGATACCGCAACTAAAATAAAAGTTGGCCCGGACGGTAAAAAAATTGATACCATAGGTGTCACCTACATTGTCAACCCTTATGATGAGTACGCTATTGAAGAAGGTCTGAAACTCAAAGAAAAGATCTCTGGTACTGTATATGTAATCGGGCTTGGCGGTGATTCACATAAGGAATCCCTGAAAAAAGCTCTCGCAATGGGAGCCGATGAGGGTATTCTTCTCAAGACAGATCAGGATTTCGATTCTGTTACGGTCGCAAAACTTCTGGCTGAAGAGATTAAGAGTTTAGGATGTGAAGTGGTATTTACCGGTAAGCAGTCTATCGATTTTGATAATTCAGCTACTGGTCAGATGATTTCAGAATTTTTGGGCTTCAACTGCGTGAGTAATGTGGTTTCTCTTACAATCGAAAATGGCTCGCTTGAAGCTGAAAGGGAGATCGAAGGAGGCAGAGAAGTTGTAAAAACCACATTCCCTGCTGTAATTACTGCTCAAAAAGGGATAAATGAACCCCGTTACGCTTCCCTTAAGGGAATCATGGCCGCAAAAAAGAAAGTGATAACTGAAAAATCTGTTGCACAGAGTACCTCCAAAACTAAATCCCTGGGGCTTCGTCTTCCCGCCCCTAAAAACCCTGGAAGGATTCTGGGCTCGGATGCTGAGGCAATTAAGGAATTAGTAAAATTATTACGTGAAGAAGCCAAAGTTATATAGGAGAAGCAAGTGAAAAAAGCGATTGTATTTTTAGAAGTTAGAGAATCAAGAATAAAAAAGTCTTCTCTGGAGGCACTTTCCACGGCCCTGACTTATAAAGGTAATTATTTTGATGAGGTTCACGCAGCTGTTTTTTGCGATACCCCGCCAGATTTTTCCACGTTAGAAGGCAATATTCCCGATTCTATTCAGGTTTATAAGAACATTGAGTTTTCTCTTTATACTCCCCAGGCGTTCAAAAAGGAACTAGCAACACTCAAAAGCGATGCAGTTGAAACGGTTTATTTTTTTAGTAATACTGCACTTGGTAAAGACCTTGCCCCGAGGGTCGCGGCGGCACTCAACTGCGGTCTTGCAATGGATTTAACAGAAATAAAGCTGGAGAACGGAAATTTCACTTTTACGAGGCCAGTATTCGCCGGTAAGGCCTTAGAAGATATGCAGCTTGAGACTTCTGATAAAGTTGTAACATTACGTCCAAATGTTTTCCCTGTTAAAACTGCCGGCGCTTCAGGTGAAATAAAATTGACAACCACAGAGGTGAGCAATCCAGACCTCTCAATAAAGACATCCTCTCTAAAAAAAGCTGAAGGAATGCTTGATGTTTCCGAAGCATCTATTATCGTTTCTGGTGGCAGAGGACTAAAAGGTCCTGAAAACTACCATTTGATAGAATCTCTGGCTGATGCACTCGGTGGTGCAGTAGGCGCCTCGCGAGCGGTGGTGGATGCTGGCTGGAGACCCCATAGAGAGCAGGTTGGGCAGACCGGTAAAACTGTCTCCCCCTCCCTTTACGTAGCTGTTGGTATATCCGGCGCGATTCAGCATCTGGCGGGGATGTCAACTTCAAAATATATCGTTGCAATTAACAAAGATAAAGATGCCCCGATTTTTCAAATGGCTGATTATGGAATTACCGGTGACGCTCTGGAGCTTCTTCCGATTTTTACTGAAGAAGTGAAAAAGATTAAAGGGTAATCTTGAGCAAGATAGAGTGTGAGATTCTGGCTCTTTCGTCAAATCCGACTTCAAGCGGAGCTTATGCTTTAGTATTAAAGGAAGTCTTCGGCAACAGAAGACTTCCGATAATTATTGGTCATTTCGAAGCGCAGGCAATTGCACTTGAATTGGAAGGTATCCACCCTCCCCGACCTCTTACACATGATCTAATCAAAAATCTCATTGAAAATCTTGGCGGTACGGTGATGGAAGTTGAGATTAGCGAACTGAGGGATAATACGTTTTATGCGAGAATAATTCTTGAAGTCTCATCGCTCACCAATGAAGTTGACGCAAGACCAAGTGACGCGATTGCAATTGCTCTCAGAACAGGAGCGCCTATTTACGTTGCCGAACAAGTGCTCAGTATGGCAGGATTTGTATCTTCTTCTGATACAGATGAATCACTCGGATTTGATAATGAAATTACTGAAAAAACTGAACCTGAGTTACCGAAAGGTAAAGAATCAAAATTAGCTGCGCTTCAGTCAAAACTAAGAGAAGCTATTGACACCGAAGATTATGAAAGAGCAGCTAAAATACGAGATGAAATACAGCGGCTGACCAACAGCAACTGATCAAAAAACTGCGTCCCCGATTTTACACACATCACATCTCCCCTTTTTACAATATTCATTCGAAAGTTCTACAGCACCCTGATAATATACAGCTAAATCTGATTTTTCATGAGGGATTAAAGCTCTCAGGATTTTTGAAATGACTCCTGGACTGTTTTTTAGTTTCATTTCAAGATAGCTTTGTTTGCAAAGCTCCTTCAATTTCGGATTATCTATAACAGAGAAATAAGAATACAGCCCGGGCAGAAAAACATTGATAAGAATCTCCAGCATTCTGGACTCACCCGGTAAAATATGCAAAGCCACCCCTGCCTCTTTTGTAAAAGAGTTATGCAACGACCAATAATCACCCGCACTAACCTGAAGATAGCTACTGAGTACTTTGCTAAATTCTTTACTTGTTAAAGTCTCATTTTTCTGATGAAAAATCTCTGAGAAACCGTTTTTCCACAAACCTGACACTATCCGAACGGCTGCATATATCCGCAGATATACCGAGGAATTAGGTCGCTGCCAGCGGGTTTTCCACTGATATTTTGAGATTCTGGATGCATTCAAATACTTTCTGATCTTCTCCCATCGCTCTTTTATGTTACGTATATAGCTTATTGAAGCATCATCTTCAATTTCAGATAATTCCGGAAGCAGACCGGTAAGCTCCCATATATAGCATTCAAGGTAATCAGAAAAATCAACTCTGTCAGAGTAATCAATTAAAAAAGCCGGATTTAACATTGAAAATAAATCTTCCATAAGACTGCTGTTAGCAGAGTATCCCATAGCCCGAAAAACCATTGCTGATATCGTATACTTCCAAACGAATTCTGAATCAGGGGTAAGAAAATAGAGAAGATGTATATTCTGCTGATAGTTATAATAGAGGTCACTGAATCGTTTGCATTTCTTATGAAATCTGCTGATTGACAGTTCAAATAAATACTTTTTCGCCAGTTCAGGATCCAAATCAGTTAAATTTCCTGAGCAAATAAGAGGAGATGACGAAGGAAGTTTTCCCTTCTTTACAATTTCAGCAAGCGCTGAATGAATATTTTGGCGGAATAAGATACCGATTGGGATGGAAAGTATTATCTCCTCATTTTGCTTTCTGACTGTATCGCTGCCAGAAGCTTCGCCATAGATGTGCAATATACACGAGTTAAAAGCAGGGTCGGCAGAATGTCCATGAGAAATCCAGCCAGACTGCCCGGAATCTATTTCAAGAGAACCGGTAAGCAGCGAACCATTCAACCTGATTGAAATATCCGAGTAATCAGGACCTCCAAAATCACCCATATATTTCCCTCTGTTCAGAATTTCAATCTGATTATTGTTGAAGAGAACTTTGTCCTTAAAATCTGAATGTTCCCAAAGTGCCCATAAGAGGTTTTCAGGTAGCTTCATTATTTACACCTTGTGTATAATCAGCTCCTCAGAGCGTATAATTCTGTTGAAATAAAGAACTGAGATTTTCTCTATATCAAGAGACTCAGGTATAATAAACTTGTAAGTTCCTGCTGATACGTTAAAGTATAAATCATACTTTTTATTGTTTACAAGACAAAGCAAATTAATTTCGTGAAGCGCATCCGGAACTCTTATCGCACAAGTTATTTTTCCTTCAGAAATTGCTTTCTCAAACTTCAGAGGAATTAAACGGTTATTAACTGGAAGTTCAGCATAATCAGTTTCAATAGGAAATACCGGCTGGAACTCAGCAGCCGAAAGATTCATTATGTCATTGTTCCGTTGCATAGTTGCTGATCTCGTTTATATATAATTTCTGATAAGCTCATCTGTCTTTTTGATTTCAGCCCTAATAAATTCAGAAAATCTGACTGATGAATCACAATATAAAAGTGAACGGCTGAAATTGATGAGGTAACGGTTAAAATTATTTATAGTAAATATTGGAACTATATCTTCAATTTTTGCGCCCTGAGCTCCTGCACCTGGAAGTAACAAATCAAATTCAGAAAGGATTGCCATAGATTCCCTAAGAATTTGACTTTTGGTTGCACCAAAGACCAACCCTGCATTACGGTTGAAATTCAGCTCTTTAGTAAGTGCAATAGTCTCCTCAAAGATATATTTTCCACCACTTGTCATTTTCATCTGCAAATCATCTGAGCCGGGGTTTGAGGTTAGTGCAAGTACGTAGGTAAGACGCTCTTTATAATTAAAAAATGGCGCAATAGAATCTTTACCCATATACGGGGCAACAGTGCAACTGTCAAAACCAAAATATTCAAACATTGATTTTGCGTACATATCCGATGTATTGCCGATATCGCCCCGCTTACCGTCTCCAATAGTGAAGGTTTGACCGTTTAAATATTCCAGTGTCCTCATCATAGACTCAACGCCGCTGATTCCCCTGCACTCGTAAAATGCAAGATTGATTTTATATGCTGCCGCAAAATTAATGGTTTCGTCAATTATGATTCTGTTAAATTCATAAACAGGATCAGCCAATCCGGCTAAATGAGGCGGAATTTTGGCAATATCAGTATCTAAACCTACACAAATATGTTGACCCTTATTATTTGCATCACGCAGTTTTTTTAGCATATCAGGAATAATTCTTTCTTGTCCGATATATATTAAATAGAATTCCGAGCATTGTCATATTAATCAGCAAGGAAGAACCCCCATAACTGATGAAAGGAAGTGGAATTCCAATTACCGGAATAATACCAATTGCCATTCCCACATTTATTACAAAATGTGTGAAAAATACAGAAAGCACGCCTACTGCAACAAGACTGTGAAACTGATACTTGCTCATATTAGCAATTCTGAGAATTCTAATAAAGAGAATCAGGTAAAGAACCATGATCGTAATACTTCCGGCAAATCCGAATTCTTCACCAATTACGCAAAAAATAAAATCTGTCCATTGTTCAGGAATAAACTGAAGCTGAGTCTGATTACCCGAAAGAAAACCCTTCCCAAACATTCCGCCAGAACCGATAGCTATCTTTGCCTGAATCGAATTATATCCAGAGCCAAGAGGATCTGACGAGGGGTCAAGAAAAGAAGCGATTCTTTTCTGCTGATGAGGACTGAGAACATCATAAACAAAATCAACAAAAAAGCCAGCCGCTATGTTAACAGCTAAAATTGAGCCGGAAAAGAACAAATCTCTTTTAAAAAAAATCAGTCCTGCAAGAACGATCATTAAAGCAAGAAAAAAATAAAGACCGCCAAAAAGTGCAGCCCCCATAACGAGTGCCGGGCTAAGCACCAGGAAAAGTCCAAAAAGACTAATCCCCTTCCAGAACACCATGGTTACGAGCATTCCTGCAAAAACCAAAGAACTGCCAAGATCCGGTTCCATCAGGATCAGAAGAACAGGTACCCCGCTGATCGAAAGTGTGTAGAAAATATCCTTAATTGAATCAATCTGCGTCTGATTTCGTGAGAGAAAATTTGCCAGGAAGAGGATAGTAGCCACTTTTGCAAGTTCAGCCGGCTGAAAGGAAAATGAGCCAAAATAAAGCCATGCCTTTGCACCGCCGACTTTTCTGCCAGCGACCAAAACAGCGATAAGCAGAATAATCGAAAATATATATAACGGGACACTGGATTTTTTTATCAACTGTGTGGGCAGATTATAAATCACAGTAAAAACAACCAAAGAAAACACAACTGCGATAGATTGCTTAAGAAAATTGCCCTTTTCGATAACTGTATTTTGAGTACTGCTGTAAATAGCAAGAAACACTAACGCAAGCAGAGTCAGAACTGCAATAAACATTGAAAGATCGAACCGGTCATTAACCGTGTAATAAACCTGGCGGCTGTCAGTTCTTCGCAAGAAGGGATTTCGCATCTTGACCCTTAATCTCCTTTTTATCTCTCAGCAAATAACTTTCAAACATCTTTTTTGCAATAGGCGCCGCATGTGTTCCTCCAAACCCTGAATTCTCGACCAAAACACAAATTGCAATCTGCGGGTCTTCAAACGGTGCAAAACCAATAAACCAGGCATGATCTTTACCATGAGGATTTTGTGCAGTTCCTGTTTTTCCTGCAACGTTAATACCGGGTATCCTTACATGTGTAGCTGTACCTGCTCCGTTAACAACCAGGAACATACCTTTTTTTACAATTTCAAAAGCACTCTTCTTTAGGCCGGTGTTTACTTCATTTACAACATTTGGTGCAAAATTTTTGTTTTCATCAAGATAACCTTTAACAATATGCGGAGAAAATGATTTCCCATCGTTAGCAATAAGAGCAGTATAAAATGCCAGTTGAAGCGGAGTTAAAGATATTTCTCCCTGTCCTATCCCAAGACTGACAAGTACTCCTTGTGGCCAATTTTTACCGAATGTTTTTTCATAATATTTTGTATTAGGTATCAGTCCTCCTGTTTCCTCAAAAATATCAATTCCGGTTTTAACACCCACTTTAAATCTCTTGGCGTACTCATGCAGATTATCAAGACCGATTTTAAATATAAGCTGATAAAAGAAGGAGTTGCAAGATTTTTCAATTGCGCGGGTAACATTAATTGAACCGTGAACCCCCCCATGACATTTAAAGAATCGTCCAAAGGTAAAACCACCTGCGCAATAAAGAGTTGTGTTCTCATCAATTACACCCATATCAAGCGCTATTGCGGCACAAAGAACCTTAAAGGTAGAACCGGGCGGGTGCAATGACATGGTAGCACGGTTAAATTGTGGTTTATCAGGATTTGTGGCAAGCTGGCGAAGATAATCGCGCGAAGTAACATAAGAAAACTCATTGAGATCATAATCTGGTGCTGAGACCATGGCTAGTATCTGCCCCGTTTTTGGTTCAATCGCTACAACTGCACCCGCCTTGCCTTTCAGGTTTTCTTCCGCTATTCTTTGAATTTCCGCATCAATACCCAATACAAGATCAATTCCTTTTATGGAAGGAATATCCTGATAACCTTCCTTAAATTTAGAAATTTCCCGCCCTTTGCTGTCAACTATGATAAAAGTTTTCCCCTTAATTCCCCTGATTACAGACTCATATTTCCGTTCGATACCATTATAACCAATGAGATCACCCGCTGTATAATACTGATCGGCATTAATCTGATTTTTGCTCACCTCTTTTGAGTATCCAAAAATATGGGATCCATGAACTCCTGCAGGATAACCTCTTTGCAACTCAATAATATAATCAACACCGTGAAGCAGCTCTGAATTCTCTTCAACCCAGGCAACAGAAGTAAATGTCACTCCTCGTTTTATTTTTATTGGTGTGAATTTGCTATAGTCTTTGTTTTTTTTAAGTATTGTCCTTATCGCACCAGGATCAAGTCCGGCAATCTTTTCCAGAATCCTGTTATTTGAAGTATCGTAATATGCCGGGGTTATTCTGATCGTGTAGGCCGGGGTATTCTCCACTAACAGTTCCCTGTTTCGATCATAAAAAACACCTCTGAGTGGTGTGAGGTCAATAGCTTTTACAGAGTTTTCCGTTGACTCCTTATCAAACCTGGTATGTTCAACTATCTGGAGCTGAAATAATCTGACCGTATAAACTAATGCAACAAATACAATAATCGTAATTAAAATTCCGCTGCGGTTAATATTTGTAACTCTCTCACTATTCATATAGTCAAATACCGTTTAGGAAAGAATACAGAGATTACAGAAGTGAAAACTGCGGTGTAAACAGCCGGCAACAATGTCAGTGTAAGAGTCAAATCTGCTACTGTAAAATTAACCTCATACGCAGTTAACAGCGTGTAAGTTAAATTATTAATAAATGCAAAAAACACTGTCAGATAAATGAATCTGCCGGATTTAACAAAACTCTCCGAACGAATCTCAGAATAAAAATAACCCAGGATGAATGCAGATAGAGTGAGAGAAAACATTGCACCACCAAGCAACTGAAACGACACCAAATCCATCACAAAACCGGTATAAGCTCCAAAAAACATTCCTGGTATCTGACCAAACCGCAGTACGGTATATAAAACATAAATGGCAAGTAAATCCGGGGCAACACTTGCAACTTCAATGAGCGGAAGTATATAAATCTGGACTATGATTATTGGGATCATAATCAGATAGTGAATAAAATATTCCCTATTCATTTACCCTCAAATCATTTTCCAGATCGTAAAAAGGATTCTGAGCCGATTTCATTTTCAGTACAAAAACATATTCAACAACGTCAAGATATGCGGAAGGGGTAATTTCAATATCGCTTAATAACCCTCTTTCAGGATTAATAATTTTTGAGACGGTTCCTACAGTTAACGGAACCGGGATGAGACTGCTTATTTCAGAAGTTACAATCCGGTCACCGATAGCCAATTCGGCTGTTTTGGGTAAATTTGTTACTTTAAGACTGTTCCCGTTCCACCTGAGTATTCCATTATATCGGCTTCCTTGTTCCTTTACAACTACCTTAAAGTTAACGTCTTTCAGTGTTCTGATAACTGCATATTCAGTATCAACTGAGTGAATAATGCCGATAAATCCCCCGTAAGCGATTACAGGCATTCCTCTTTCAATTCCGTTTTTTGTACCTGAATTGATAACTAGAGTACCCTGCGTTGATGAAAAAACACGATAAACAACTTCACTAAACAGCAGGATCTGTGAGGAGGTATCTTTTATACCTAATAGTCTTTTCATCTCCTCATTTTCAAGCGCTGCTTTTCTGAGTTTGTTAACTTCAATCTGAATCTCAGCATTTTTTTGTCTTAGTGTCAGGTTTTCACTACGGAGGGAAGAAGTATTAAGTACATTTTTGAGGATTTCAGTTGAGACTGAAAACAAGCCGAAAGTAAAGGTGCGGAATTTCATAAGCTGAGGCGAATCACTCTGAGCCATACAGAGCAGACTCACGGTAAGCAGCAATGAAAGAAATATATACTGCCGGAAATTTCTGAAAAATTTTGCCGGAAAGAATTTCATTAATAGCGTCTGCTTCGGATCAGAACTCTGGAATACTTATTAAGATTTTCAATAACCTTACCTGCACCACGCACCACAGCCGTCAGTGGATCTTCTGATACATGGACGGGCAGGTTTGTCTCCAGCCGAATTCTCTCATCAAGCCCTTTGAGAAGTGCTCCGCCGCCTGACAACATTATTCCCTGATCTAAAATATCAGCAGATAACTCAGGGGGTGTTCTTTCCAGTGAAAGACGGACAGCATCAACTATCTGCGATACACTTTCATTCAGTGCATCCCGAATTTCAACAGAAGAAATTTCTGTGGTTTTGGGGATACCATTTACAAGATCACGTCCCTTTACCTGAATGGTAAGCTCTTCCTTCAGGGGCATTGCTGAGCCAACCTGACATTTAATTGCTTCAGCAGTCTTTTCACCGATAAGCATATTATGGTTTTTCTTGAAGTAATGCAATATTGCATTATTCATTTCATCACCTGCAATGCGGATTGATTCCTCATTCACAATACCGGAAAGTGCAATAACGGCAATCTCTGTTGTTCCGCCGCCAATGTCAATAATCATATTTCCAACGGATGCTTCTACACTCAAACCGATGCCGAT
>JADLAF010000034.1 GCA_020848375.1 Ignavibacteriaceae bacterium | reverse complement strand
TGTCCTTCTTGTCCTTGTTGTCCTTCTCGTCCTTGTTGTCCTTCTTGTCCTTGTTGTCCTTGTTGTCCTTCTCGTCCTTGTTGTCCTTGTTGTCCTTGTTGTCCTTGCTGTCCTTGCTGTCCTTGCTGTCCTTGTTGTCCTTCCAGTCCTTGGTGTCCTTCCAGTCCTTGGTGTCCTTGGTGTCCTTGCTGTCCTTTCTGTCCTTCTTGTCCTTGCTGTCCTTCTTGTCCTTCTTGTCCTTGCTGTCCTTTCTGTCCTTCTTGTCCTTGGTATCCTTGCTGTCCTTATAATTTAAACCGGCTTTACTAAATTTATTTAATCTTATCAACTCTGCAAAAAAACTTTTTTTGTGGTGGCAATGTCAATTTTCACTCCTTCTGAGTCTTTAACACTTTAAGTGGCTCTGACCCATTTCCTCATTTCCCCCTATCTCCCTATTTTGAAGCACTATTTTCTCACTTTTTTATCTGAAAGCATTATCAAAAATGGAAAAAATTCCCTGTTTTAAGGCATACGATATCCGCGGCAAGGTACCGGGCGAACTTAATCCCGAGCTTGCATTCAAAATTGGTCAGGCATTTGTGAAGTTCACTGGCGCGCGCTCCGTGGTTATCGGGCATGATGTGCGCTCTTCCTCCGAAGCGATATCCGAAGCACTCTCTGAAGGCCTTCGCGCGAGTGGTGCCGATGTTACCGATATCGGTCTCTGCGGTACGGAGATGATCTACTTCGGCACCAGCCACCTCGGTCTGGAGGGCGGTATCATGATTACCGCAAGCCACAATCCTCCTGAGTATAACGGCATGAAGTTTGTGAAGAAGAATTCCGTTCCGGTCAGTTATGACTCAGGTCTGAGCGAAATGGAGCAGATGATCGTTACCGGAAAGCTCCCCGCCCCGGCTGCGAAAAAGGGAGGATATATACAGAAGGATATCACGGAAGACTTCCTGAGCAACCTGAACCGTTTTTATGATGTGAAGAAAGTTGATCCCCTTAAGGTTGTGGTGAATGCAGGAAACGGCTGCGTGGGTCCGATCCTCGACCGCCTTGAGAGCGTCCTCCCGGTAAAGATGATTAAGCTCTTTAACAATCCTGATTCATCGTTCCCGAACGGTGTTCCCAATCCGATGTATGAAGAAAACCGCATACCTACCATCAACGCAATTAAAGAACACAAGGCAGATCTCGGTGTGGCATGGGACGGCGACTATGACCGCTGTTTCTTCTTTGATGAGCAGGGCAGCTTTATTGAAGGTTATTATATAGTAGGTCTTCTTGCAAAATCTATATTAAAGACCAACCCCGGTGAAAAAATTATTCACGACCCGCGCCTCACCTGGAACACCGTTGAAGTGGTTAAAGCCGCCAATGGTGAAACAGTTCAGTCAAAGAGCGGACACGCCTTCATTAAAGAAAAGATGCGAGAAGTAAACGCTATCTACGGCGGTGAAATGTCAGCGCACCACTACTTCCGCGATAACGCTTACTCAGACAGCGGTGTTATCCCCTTCCTTCTGGTAATGCAGTTAATGTCAGAAGAGAAAAAAGGCCTTGGCGAACTTGTCGGTGAGATGATTAAAAATTACCCCTGCTCAGGTGAAATCAACTCTGTTATCGGTGACCCTGCAGGCAAGATTAAAGAGATCACTTCTTTATATACAGGCGGAGTTATTGACTACACAGACGGCGTAAGTGTTGACTTCCCTGACTGGCGCTTTAACCTACGCATGAGCAATACTGAGCCAATTCTTCGCCTGAATGTTGAAAGCCGCGGCGATGAAGCCCTGATGAAGCAGAAAACCGATGAACTGCTCGCCATTATCAGGAAATAAGCAGTATTGAGCATCCGCGTCAGAGATATATTTGTCTATCCGGTGAAGGGGCTTGATCCTCACCGGATTGCGACTGCTGAGATTACCTCCGGCGGTTCACTCAGATATGACCGGATGTTTGCCATGAAAGATGAGCAGGGGAAGTATATCAACGGAAAAAAAAGCGAACGCATTCACTTGCTCCGTTCATTGTTTTTTCCGGAAACCTTGAGCATCATTTTTTCAGGAAGGGATATATCACAACAAACATTTCAATTAACAGAAAACATTCACTTCATTGAAGAATTCCTTTCCGGATTTTTTCAGAAGAAGATTACTTTTCTCAGAAATGAATTGAGCGGTTTCCCAGATGACACTGTGTCACCAGGTCCAACGGTGGCATTATGGGAGAGTATTCAGCAAGTGTGTACCTGGCTCCCGGGTATTTCTCATGAAGAAATGCGAAGAAGATTCCGCCCCAATATCGTGCTTGAAGGGGGCGTTCCTTTCTGGGAAGATCATCTTCTGCCGGAAGGTGAAACAGGGAAAGAGTTTACCATCGGCGATGTTTTTATGAAGGGCATCAATCCTTCAGCCAGATGTGCCGTGCCGCCCCGCCACCCCGAGACAGGTGATATATATCCCCTCTTCCGGAAAATCTTTTCGGAAAAACGTATGACCTCCCTGCCGGAGTGGGCACCGGAGCATCACTTTGATCACTTCTACCGTTTTACCGTAAACACAATCATTTCTCCTCACGAAGCCGGGAAATATTTACACACCGGAGACGAAGCAAAACTCCCCATTAACAAAGCTTATTAAAAGAAAACGATTATGCTCGAAATACGAAAAGCAGAAGAAACTGATATTCCACTCATTCTTGATTTTATTAAACTGATCGCTGAATATGAAAAACTTTCTTACGAAGTGATAGCTGATGAGCAGACGCTCAGAGAAACGCTCTTCAGGGAAAAATCAACCATCGAAGTACTTCTGGCTTATGAAGATTCCGAACCAGTCGGTTATGCAATCTATTTTTATAACTTTTCAACCTTTATAGGCAGGCAGGGTATATATCTTGAAGACCTGTTTGTAAAACCCCATCTGCGCGGAAAAGGCATCGGCAAAAAACTGCTGCTTGAAATTGTAAAGAAGGCAAAAGAACGTAACTGCGGCCGTGTTGAGTGGTCGGTACTCAACTGGAATACTCCCGCGATTGATTTTTATAAATCGATCGGAGCATCGCCCATGGATGGCTGGACGGTTTTCCGTCTGACTGAAGACAAGTTTGATCAACTGCTCAAATGACAGCGATTCCGGAAAGCTCAGTGTGACTCTGCGTAAACTTTTTTTTACTTTGCGTTTAAGCAGGGATCTCCCATATCCGGCGGGCTTACTTTATATCCTGTTCCTCATTGCAGCATCGAATTCTTCCCCGCAATCCCGCTATACTCATTACGGCGCTTCGGAGGGGCTCTCTCAGCTTAATGTCCGTTCAATCGTACAGGATAAACAGGGCTTCCTCTGGGTGGCAACCTGGGATGGTCTCAACCACTTTGACGGATACCAGTTCCGGATATATCAGCATGACCTTACTGACAGTAATACAATATCGAACAATAACGTCCTCTTCGTAAAAGCAGACCAACGTGACAGAATCTGGGCCCAGTTCCCTGACGGCCGGATTAATATATATGACAAAAAGACACGCCGTTTCCACCTGATGAAAAATCCTGACGGCACTCCGTTTATTTCGTCATCACTGCATCCCCCCATTGAAGATGACCATGGCCTTCTCTGGACAAGCAGCAACGAAATGGTATGGAACATTAATCCGGATAATTTTGAAATCAGGGCTTTTAAGCCGAAGATAATGCGCGATGCGATATCGGGTGCCCGGCCCGCTCTGGTGCTTGGCGAAAAAAAGAAGATATATATTCTTTACCCTGATTCAACGTTTTTTGTTTATAACACGGATTTTCCTTACTACTCACTGCTTTTCACCTCTGACAATAGAGTCCTCTTCACTACTGTTAAGGGTGAGCTCTTTGAGCTCGAGTACCGGACCGGTACCTCACGACTGCTCGCAAATTTTATAACTTCCAAAGGGGTTCCGACTCCGCTTTATACTGTATATGAGGATAAAGCGGGTAATATTTGGGCGGGGACCTCAGAGGAGTTATATATATGTGAAAATTTTGCCGCACGCGATTCCAGAAAAGTCTTCAAGAGAATTTCGTACACATCTTCCGCAGAAAAACCGAACGAAACAGTGTACGCTGTCTTCAGCGATTCCTCAGACGTGCTTTGGGTCGGCACCATCTCTGGCCTCTATAAAGTAAATCCGGTCAGAAAGAAGATTACATTTCTCCCCGCAGGTAAACTCTACCGTGATTTATTCGGTGATTCATTTCCCATTAGTATGCTCAGACTCTCTGACGGCAGACTGCTCACCGGAACCACAAACGGTCTCTACGTTTACAATCCCATACAGGAGACCGCCCACAGGTTTACCCGTCAGAATTCCGGCTATTCGGGTCAGCCGGCTTATTGCATATATAAAGATGCGGGTGACCGAATCTGGGCAGGAACCCGGTTTGGTCTGAACCGGTATGATGCAGGTTCGGGCAGATTTAAGGAATATATATTTGCTGACGGAGGCGAACCCTCTGCGCTGCTCAATCGTATATATGGCGTTACCGTGACAGACGATGGCCGCTACTGGGCAGCAACAGCCGGCGGTTTGATAGAGTTTAACCCTGATGACAAACCCTATACCATACATACTTTCCCCAGCAGCAGCACTACCCTGGAAGGGAAATCATATATCCTCTCCCTGCTTGCTGATCAGGAGTACCTCTGGGCCGGCACCAACGGCGAAGGACTGCTGAAAATTTCTCTCAAAGATATGTCGTATATAAGATTTTTCGCTAAGGCCGGAGACCCTAATTCCCTTTCGGGGAATAAAATCATGGCCATTTACCGTGACCGCCAGGATCGTCTTTGGGTTGCCACGATGGGGAGCGGACTGAATCTTCTGGCTAAGGATGAAAAAAGTTTCAGACACTTTACCGCCAGAAACGGACTGAGCAATAATACCGTCTATGGTATTCTGGAAGACAACCTTGGGGATATTTGGGTCTCAACCAACGCGGGTTTAAGCAGAATTAACGGTACAACTCTCGAAATTTCTCATTACGGAAGCAATCATCTTCCCTCAGTTACTGAGTTCAATCAGAACTCCTATTATAAATCGCCGGACGGAACCCTTTATTTCGGAGGCATGAGAGGCATCATAACATTCAGACCGGAAGAGTTGACGGACAATCCCCATAAGCCGAGGATTGCAATTACCGATTTTCTCCTGTTCAACAAATCAAGACCGGATTTGATGGCAGCAAAAGAAATACACCTTAACTATAATGAGAATTTCTTTTCTTTTGAACTGGCTGCGCTTCTCTATGACCAGCCCGGTTCAAACCAGTACGCGTACCGACTTAAAGGACTGCATGAGGAGTGGATTTACCTCGGGAACAGACGCAATGCTGATCTTTCGAATATAGAACCCGGTGAATATATATTAGCCGCCAAAGCCGCCAACGAAGATGGAATCTGGAGCGATGAGCAGGAACTTGTCCGCATTACCATCATCCCCCCATTCTGGCGCACCGGCTGGTTTTACTCTCTTATCTTATTGCTTCTTGTATCGGCGGTTGTTCTGTCCGTGCGTTTTTATATAAGGAAGAAATATAAAGAGCGCATTGCACAGTTAGAAAAGGAAAAACTCATTCTTGAAGAACGCAACAAGACCCGTGACCGCATTGCCCGCGACCTTCATGATGATCTCGCTTCAACTGTCAGCAGTGCCGGACTTTATCTGCAATCCGTGCTTCAGATGTTCTCTGATGATCAGGAATCGGCTATGCAGTATCTCCAAAAATCTGCTTCAATCCTGAATAAAGCCGAACAGTCCATGAGCGATATTGTGTGGTCTGTCTCCCCTAATTACGACACACTTGATAATTTGATTCTGCGCATCCGGCTAATCGGTCAGGAACTCTGCACCGCATCAGGTATCCGGCTTGAGTTCAGTTCATCCGGAGAAGGCAGCGTAAACGTGAGCGAGGAACTCAGGCGCAATATATATCTCTCGGCTAAGGAGTGTATTGTAAACGCAGTACGCCACTCCTCCTGTTCAGAAATACGAATTACTGCTTCGCTTTCAGTTGAGGTGATTTCCATAAGCATCCTTGATAACGGCGCCGGTTTTTCTGTTTCAGAGCAGAAATCATCACTCGGCGGTAACGGATTAATAAATATCAGAAAACGTCTTCAGGAAATTAACGGGAGAGCTGAGTTTGTTTCAGAACAAGGTAAGGGGACTACTGTTACACTTTCAGCACCCCTTTCCGCAGAAAAAAAATGACTCAATTGAGGCATTGAATAGAAGCAGGAATATCTGAAAATTTGATTATGGAAAACAAAGATATAAGTATCACTATTATTGAGGATCATGTTGACTTCCGCGAAGGGCTGTGCAGCTTTATCAGCAGTTCCGCCGGTTATCAGTGCGCGGCGGTTTACGGCTCCGTTGAGGATGCGCTCTCAGCAGAAATTCAGAGCGATGTTCTTCTGCTGGATATACATCTGCCGGGGCAGTCAGGCATCGAGGCAGTACCAAATTTTAAGGATCGCTATCCGGATGTTAAAATCATCATGATGACAGTTTTTGATGATGATGAAAATATCTTTAATGCCATTCTTGCCGGTGCACATGGGTATCTGTTAAAAAAAACTCCTCCGACCAGGATATTAGACGCAATCCGGGATGTGCTTGAAGGGGGTGCACCTATGTCTCCCTATGTAGCCATGAAAGTCATCAGCCATTTTAAAAATCAAACTTCAATAAAAACCGATTATCAGCTTACGGCACGCGAAAAGGAAATCCTTTCGCTATTGGTTGACGGTACTGAAAGCCGGGCAATTGCTGAGCGTCTCTTTATCAGTTACGAAACCGTGCGCAACCATTTTAAAAATATCTATCAGAAATTGCAGGTCACATCGCGTGTTCAGGCAGTCTCAAAGGCAATTAAAGAGAACCTGATAAAATGACTCATTTGAGTTATTGAGTCTTCATACCGTAAATAAGAAATTCGCTTCCAGATTTTAATAACATATTTCACAGGATAAATAATGAAGAAAAAAATTTTCTTTATAACCGGAGTATTTCTGGCTTTGACCTTTAACTTGCATGCGCAATGGCAGCAGATTACAACACCCCACACCAGCAATACCACCTATAAGGCAGTTACCTTCTGGGATGCAAACCTGGGTTGGATTGCAGGTGAAAAACTAATCAGAACCACAGACGGCGGTACCACCTGGACAGATATCCCCTCTCCACATGGAGGTAGTTACAATGATATTATAGCCCTTTCACCTCAGAAACTCTGGATGGTAGGTGATTACGGCAGAATAGTCCACAGCACGGATAGCGGTTCCACCTGGCAAACACAAAACTCCCTTGTGCAGAATTCGCTAACCAGTGTCTTCTTCATAGATGATAATAACGGCTGGGCAGCCGGCTGGGAAGGAACCCTTCTCAGAACAACAAACGGCGGTACAAATTGGGTGAAACAAACTTTTACTTTTACTTTCACTAACCAGATAAGAACTGTATTCTTCTCTGATGCGAATCACGGATGGCTGGCAGCAGGTTCCAGATATGCTAAAACCACGGACGGAGGCAATACCTGGGAGCGGCTTGTTGCTTCCACCAACTTTGATGATATCCAGTTCTTTAACAATACCACCGGAGTTATCTATTCGCAGAGTGCAGGTTCCAATTCTGCCTACAAATCAACTGATGGAGGTGTTAACTGGACATTTCAGGGTTTGATTCAGAATCTTTACGATATCAATGATATACACTTCGTTGATGAAAACAAAGGAATAGCAGTTGGATGGTCAGCCGTTTTGGCAGGCGTTCCCGGAATTAAAACCACCACTGACGGCGGAGTGACCTGGACGAATGAAACCCTCCCCTCTGCTTTTATGGGGGGTGAATTCGAAGCTGTTACCGTAAAAGACGGCTGGGCATGGGC
>JADLAF010000033.1 GCA_020848375.1 Ignavibacteriaceae bacterium | reverse complement strand
TTTGTATAAGAGAATATGAATTCAATATCATTCTTAAGGTCTATACCAAAGAGGGGGAGTTCAAATCCTGATTTTGAGTAATTGAGTGATATACCAATATCGCGCGAGAATCCTTCAGTTATATTCTTGGTTGTTACTCCAAGGTCAAACGAAGACCTTGTTGAATATTTTACATTGCCGGAGAGATTGCCCTCCCACAATGAATTAAACGTAACATTCATTCCTATAAGCGGCTGAAATCCAAGCGTAATTTTCTGGCTCTGGGTAATCTGTGTTCCATCCGGATTTAATTTCCACCCTTCTGCATAATCTGACTGATACGCATGATCAAGTGAAACACGTTTGGTAAAATTACTGAAGATGCTGTATTTCTCAAGGCCGTCCCACGTTATTCTCCAGTTAGGGCGCGGAATATAATTCGCTACATCTTCAAGAAAACCTAAACCGGAAAGCAACGGCAATGACTCAAATCCCTCCACAAATGCCTTGGATAGACTCTGCGCCTGATTTGGGTCAGTCGGGCGGTATAGTTCGTGTACTCTTTTAATACCAGAGTTCAATGCACTTAAAAAGAATACCGGTGGTATGCTCATGAACGAACGGTTGATTGAACCGGTTGACGTAATATTGGTAACACGAACATTGCCAAGGGAATCGCTTCGCAGAGTGGTGTTCTTATTAGTTGACCATCCGAGTTTCCAGTTAATCTCAATACGTGCACCTTCCCACAGGGGCCTTGAGGTGCGTATATCAAAAGTATATTTTTGTGACGGATTATCCTGCAGATTTCCATTCGATGCTCTTCTGCCGGCATCATTGCTCAGACCGAGCATAAAAGCACGACCAGGTCCCTCATCAGCATTTTCTTTCAGACCAAAGAAATTCCTAAATCCTGTTCCGGTTCCGTATATACCGGAGGCACTCATCTGATTGCCGCTGCTGAATGAGATATTGATATTCTCATAATCAAAGAAAATAAATCGGGATGCTGCTTTAAGGAAAAGCAACGCATTAGCCAGGGTCGAAGGTTTTGGCGGTGCGGCAACAGTATCCAAAACAGTTGTTACTGTCTGCACAGTATCACCAAGAGTTAATTCCTGATTCGGTTTATCAAAATCCCTCGTACGGTCACGAGGCTGCTGCACCTGCTGCGTTGGTTTTTTCTCTTCAGGTTTTACATCAAGGTCCTCAAACCAGGTCTGTGTCAGTGCTTTCAGTTTTACCGAAAGTGAGGTATTAAAAGTACCGGTTGCGCTTACGCTTCTGCCAAGTTCAAGCTGGCGTATATCATCCTGCCAGCCGTAGCGGGCGTTATATCCTGCCGTTACGGTAAAATATCTGGATATATCCCAGAGCGAAGGCAGACGCGGCGAGGTCTTAATGTCAAATGTCTGGTTAAAGGTAAGATCTCTTCCAAAAAATTCCCCGGTTACGATATCCTTCCATATCCGTGATTCACTACGCTCCTGATTGAACTGGTCCACTTCAAGATACGCAAGAGTGGCTGCTGCATCATAGTTATATGTTGTGGTTATATTAAAGAAACCATTTTCAGTAATTTTCCATCCTACTGCCAAACCGCGTGTTGTGCCAAAATCTCTCGATATAGCTTCATTTGAAAGCCCCGCCTGCGCAAGTCGTGTTGCACTGTAATTTTTATTTCTTTTTGCAGTTATGTTATAACTGAATGACTGCGGAGTAAAATATACCTTAGCATTTCGGTAATCCTTAAACATATCTATCAGTGTACCCAAATAAGGAATTTTAGCGGGATAGAAAAAATAATCGGGGCTCAGCGAAATCGAATAATTCATATTCGCATTCCAAATCCAGTTCCTGCTTGCAAGAGTTGAGGGATTACGGCTGAATGACTTATTATAATTAAATCCGAACGTTAATGCGTTCCATGTATCGCGGATAAGCCAGTAGTTGCTCGGAATTTTAAGCTTGATAGTTCCGAGTGACCAGGAGTCAGAGGTTGACAGTGTCTGCGCATCAATCGCAATCTGACGGGCTAACAAATCTGCTTGCTGAGGAGAGTATCCTTCCTCTACGATGAGCCGTTCACGGTATAAACGGACTGCTTCATCAACCTTGATATCCGTTGCAGGAAGATATAACGGCTTGCCTACACTTTCGGTACGGCTGTAGTTCAGTCTAAGTGTGCTGCCGGGCAAATTAACCGGAAAGAGACGAAGCACGTCTATATCCGCCGCAAGTCCCCAGTTCACAGACTCAATTCTCGAACCAAAACGTTCTGCAAGGCGGTGGAAGAAAGGGTTTGTCTGAGCCATATTAAAACTGATGGTCATCAGATCAGCAAACTTAATAGATGTGGCTCCGCTGTATGCCCAGCCCGGAGTTTCATCCGCACCGATGACTCGTAATTCATTCACCCATATCTCACCGCTGAGAGAACCAACTGTAGGACCGTCGTTCTTATTATATATACCCACCTGTAAAAATTTAACCTGAGTGAGTGTCGGGTTACCTTTTACCTGATAATAATGTCCTTGCTTTCCGGGTACAGCTCTTCTGAAGACAATATTTGCCGAATCACGTGCCTGTTTCAGTGCAGTCAGTTCACTAAACTTTATGGTTATTTCATTCCACCCTTTTCTGACCGGCTGACGGTATTCGTAATAACTGTTCGAGTCACTACCGAATTGGAAATAAACCTCTGCCTCATATTGCGTATCATCAGGGGAATAGGAAATTGATCCGGGTATGGCGTTTTCCTCACCATGAATAAAAAGTTTCATTTCCGTGTAGTTGAACACGTCTAGCGGTCTGGTGAGTGTTTTTACTGCTTCTCGTTTTTCACCATCAGGAAGGTCTCTTATGATAAGACTAAGCGACTGCTCATTCCGCAATATATCCTGATCAGGGCGGCTGCGGTCACGCTCTCTCTGCACGCCGTCAGGGCTTGAGTAGTTCGGGTTATCTTCTATATTCACAACTGAAAGAGAAAGCACTGAATCTTCCGGCGCACCTGCAACGGTTACTTTTCTCCACTGATTACCGACAAGGTTGAACTCTGTCATCCTGAAGTGAATCATATCCGATGCATCAGTAGTGAAGAGACGGATATATTCAACAACAGAAAAACTGGGGTCACCCACTTTGTCAGTAAAATCCTTAAGCGGAATGCGGAACAGATACCAGTTGTCATTATTTCCGCCGCCCACAACAAACGGATTAACTGCGCGGTTGGTATCAAGTGGAATTTCATACCGGAAATAATTATTTAACTGATCGAGTGTACCGTTCCGATTTAAATCTTCAGTGTCGGGGAATCTGCCAATATCTGAAAGTGCAGCATTTCCCTCAGTTCCATTAATGTTAAAATAATCGTTAATATCATATCTGCCTGAGATGCTCAGTCCGAAGTCATCATTGGAAGGGTCAGGGCGGCTGTTGGCATACGTTGTTTGTTCAGCCGCTGTCACCAGACCGTCAATACCGGTATCTTCCCCCTGATCAATAAGATCATTCAGGTTTTTATCTTCAGTGTTTAATATATTATTGGGAATCACATCTTCCGAGATTTTACCCAGATCTATATATATCTTTCCGTCAGCAGGTGCCTGGCGTATCTGCATCCAGAACTCGATAAATTCAATATTCTCATCAACCAGATTATTTGCCGTGGTTGAGAGGAGTTTCATCATACCGCCCCATGACTTCCGCTTATCTATAAAATTCTGGTTATAATTGTACGTTCCCGGAGTATCCGGCACGAAGACATAATCAAGAACCGTTACTGCTTCATCTCCGCGGGCTACTTTACGATCAGGCCAGATCTGATTAACCACCACGTTTGAAGGAAGGAAGTTAAACCACCATGCCTTGCCCTTATAGTTCATTCTTTCAAGAAGAAGTTTTGATTCAACATCAGAGTACAGTTTAGGAACACTCAGATCACGCCAAACGGTATAACTTATTCCGACAGGAATGATTCTTTTTGATCCTTCAAAATCGTCTATATACGCAATACTCTTTCCGCCGTCTGAAGAAATGGTGCTCTTCTTGGTGTTCGGATCGGGGCTCATATAGGCAAACTCACCCCGGAAAGACATGGTGGAGGGAGTTCTTGTTGAGATCACATTATCCAGCAGTGAGGTCAGGAACGGAAGGTCAAACTCCGTTGAAAAATCCAGTCCGTATATCGAATTGCTGAGCGGCTCCTCCCCGATTCGCACTTTATCACTCAGTGTCTGTTCACTTAGTGTGAGTGCTGAAAATCCGACTTTAGTTTTCTGACTGACATCAACAATTCCCCTCATACCAAAAAGTGTTTTTGATGCTATCTGAAAAAGATCATTCTCTTCATACGTTATGCGGAGATTTGCACCCGGCACAAGAGCAGCGCTATTTCGTATAGTAAGATTCCCTATGTTATAGTCAACTACATAATCCACACCAGGGGTCAGTTCTCTGCCGTCAAGCGTTACACGGACGGAGTTTTCCACCACATTAAAACCAAGCGGATAGTTTGAACTTGCCTCGCCTGATACTTTACCGGTGATGATAAACTTATCTTTTAGTTTATTATACTTCGCGATGGTCTGGGTAGTATCATACACATCAAGGTATCGCAAAGAGTCTGCGTTAGGAAGACTCTGCGGTATGTTTCTTCCGAACGGCTGCAACACGGGAAAGATAATCTCTCCTGTTTCTGGCATCACGGTCTTATTCACCAGAAAGTCAAAAAGTCCGTCAGCACCCGGGTTGCTGCTCTGGTCAATGAGATCAAGCCCGAATGCGTTCATGATTCGTGTATTGCCAAGAAGTGATACCGGGTCCTGACCGTCAATTTCGTATTTAATATCAAGCTCAAATCCCTCTTTCTTGATATTTCTCACCCCGAGCGGATAAATGTTTTTCAGCAGCAGTTTCCATGCGGTAGTGTTTGAGGGCTGCAGATTCTGAGGTTTGATAAGTTTAAGTACCAGACGCTTTGATGTATCTGCCGTTGCATCAGTGAGGAACTCACCAAAATATTGGTCATCGGACGGACCTTCAAGATCACCATCAATCGAGTATGAAACTGCAAGTATATCCGTTTCATTCGGCGTTGCCTTAAAAGAAACAAAGCCGACTGCTTTCTGGACGGTATAGTCTTTCCCCTCAACCAGTTTTATAAAACGGCCTTTTACAATTCTTCCGTTTACTTCCTCCACATCGCGGTAGAGATCATTATAAATCTGTCCGGCGGCAAGGGGGGGCAGATTGATATACGCAATGACATTACGCTCGGATGGATCGCGCAGCGCCTGTCCTACAGATTTCCAGACTTCTATATCCTTAATCTGATATCTGCTGTCTATAAGCGGAGTAGGATTTGCGTAATACTTGTTGAAAAGATTAAAATTTGCCGAGGTATCCGCGTAAATCGAATCCACAAAATAGTGGGCCCGTGAATATTCATGCGCACGGATGGTAAAATCCTGAGAAGAGGTACCACCTGAGAGAGCTTTTTCCTTTACTTCACCTTTTTTCTGTGAAGCAAGCGCAGTCAGGGTAAGCGGTCCCATTTTGAAATTTGCCTTCACACCAAAGAGAGCTTCACTTCCGCCAACTAACGGTGAAGTTTGCAGAGATACGTTACCTGCTTCAATGCTCTGAACTATTTCATCTTCGTAACCGGTATATTTCAGTTTAAGCTGGTTTTCATACTCGAATGTTCTTTCAGTATTC
Organism: Ignavibacteriaceae bacterium; assembly: GCA_020848375.1. Taxonomy (GTDB): domain Bacteria; phylum Bacteroidota; class Ignavibacteria; order Ignavibacteriales; family Ignavibacteriaceae; genus H2-BAC3. Next base: position 1,033 of record JADLAF010000033.1, on the reverse strand, counting down.
CAGTCAGCATTAATCTGAAGCTTATCACCGATGGTACCGTTTACGTTAATCTGCACCTGCTGCTTGAAATCGGGTTCGTTTCTGGTATTACCAAGGCGTGAAGCGGTTACCCCCTCGGTGGTTTCATTTCTCCATGCACCGTGTATATCAACCGCGCCGCCGATTCGCAAACTGATTTTCGGCGCGCCGAATATACTGAGCACTCCTACTGAAGGAAGAGGAATTTCAAAATCAGTAAAGTCTTTTATAAGACCGGCTAAATCTTTTTTATTGTCTTTCAGTTCATATTGATATGCGAGCGCATCCCATAGTTCTCTTTCACGGCTTTTCATCTTCATTGAGAGGTACTCTTCAATCGGAATACGAAGAGTCAGTTTTGTCTGTTGCGCACCAATAAATTCTTTGATCTCAACAAAGCTACCGGTAGAGTCAATTGTAACAGTTCGTTTTTTCTGGGAGGTACTTTCGGTAAAAAACCGGGATGGTTTTTGTGTATAGAGAGAAATATAAGGAGAATCTTTTCGCTTATACTTGAAATGTGCAATCCTCGCGGTAGAGTCCAGCGCCATCGAATCAACTTTTACCGTATCGGTCAGCAGTGCAGTCTGGCTGGTGTCCGAAATAACTGAATCGGGACTATCCTCCTGAAAGGGGTCTTCAGACTCCTCAGGTGTGATAATAGAGTCAGCGAACACAGTTAAATATGGGGAATAATCTGCTTTGGGTACTGCTGCCTCTGCCAGGGAAGTAGTTTGATGAGGAAGGAATTCAGCTCCCTGCTCACCATTTAACTGACCTGCTGCCTGCATAGAGAATATGGCACTAAACCAAAGGCGGGAGTTTACCTGGCTTTGGTCCGCAGGATGAGCCCCCATAACAAGAACTGAGAGCACTGAAATAATACCCGGCAGGGAAAGAGTTAATACTTTTCCTGCTGCCTTAATCGCGTTTTTTATTCTTGAACCTATTGAAAATAACTAACTTGTAGCAATAAAACGATAATGAACCAGATATTTTTCAGACCGGAAATATA
>JADLAF010000032.1 GCA_020848375.1 Ignavibacteriaceae bacterium | reverse complement strand
CTTTCCGAGGAATACTGAACGGATAATACATCCGCCGCGCCACATTGAGGCAATTCCGCCGTAGTTAAGATTCCAGCCAAACTCTGCGCCTGCATTGCGGAGCAATATATATCCCTGTGCATAAGAAATTATCTTTGATGCATAGACGGCTTTGCCCAGGTCTTCAATAAACTGTTCTTTTGGTACCGAGAGTTTTTTTGCCGGTCCTTTTAATACCTTTGCAGCTTCGGTTCTCTGATCTTTCAGAGAAGAAAGTGTGCGTGCAAAAACTGCTTCTGAAATCATCGTCAGCGGTGCGCCCAGGTCAAGTGATGAAACAACCGTCCATTTGCCTGTGCCCTTCTGTCCGGCTTTATCAAGAATTTTTTCAACCAGCGGACTTCCGTCTGTGTCCTTAAACGCCAGTATATCTCTGGTGATTTCGACCAGATAACTTTCAAGCTCACCCTCATTCCACTTTTTGAAGATGTCATACATCTCATCGTGGTTCAGCCCTATCAGCTCTTTCATAATCTGATATGCTTCACACAAAAGCTGCATATCGCCATACTCAATACCGTTATGAACCATCTTTACAAAATGACCAGAGCCCTCCTCGCCAACCCAATCGCAACAGGGGGTGCCATCTTCGGCTTTTGCGGCTATCTTCTGGAATATCGGTTTGATGTGTTCCCATGCAGCAACCGAACCGCCGGGCATAATTGAAGGGCCATTAAGCGCGCCTTCTTCACCGCCTGAAACTCCGGCGCCAACAAAGAGCAAACCTTTTTCCTCCAGATATTTTATCCTGCGGTTTGAATCGGGGAAGTGGGAGTTACCGCCATCAATTATAATGTCGCCGGTCTGGAAGTAGGGAAGCATATCGTCAATTACAGAATCCACGGGTCTGCCTGCCGGAACCATAATCAGCGCCTTGCGGGGCAGTGCCAGACGGTAAGCAACCTCCTGCATCGAATTGGCAACAGTGATATTCTTTCCGGCTGCGCGTCCAGTGGCTAATTTAGCCCGTTTTGCGTCATCCTTATCATAAACAATAACCGAGTAGCCCTTGCTTTCCATATTCAAAGCAAGATTTTCTCCCATTACGCCAATACCAATAACCGCTATGTCTGCCTTTTTCACGCTGTTTTTCCTCTTTTTAATTGCTGAATCTGTCTTTTGAAGCCCACAAGCCGAGCACCGGATTAGATATATAGAATATCTCCTCTCCGTCCGGAAGTGTATTGAAACCGTCCCGCAATAGATCAGGATTGTATCTTTTCTACACACCCTTCAAATCACTCCACCTGAATTTTACCCCTTCAATTTATTGTTGAGTTTAACACGATTTTAAGCTAAAGTATTGCAGTATAAGGATTTAGCGTTTTGGGTATCACACTATAAAGTGCGTTTTTACGCTGAAATCGCACTTTTTAGGGTCAGTTTTTCAAAACCGTGTCAGACTAAATCTGATGCTTTTTGTACTTCACCTTTTGTTCAAATGTCCACAGAAAAATGATTCCCTTACATAAGTGTTAAAAGCTGTTTAGATTGCCAATGCAAATTTTGCAGTACACGGTTATTCGCAGGAATCAAGTGTGCTCTATTTTTCATAATCAAAAGGAAACATAATGCCCGACAACGTCATTCACGAAGCAGTCATAAACGCAGTTCAGTATCAGACAGGTTCAATAGTAAGCAGACAACTCATCAAAAAACCAAACGGAAATATCACCCTCTTTGCATTTGCAAAGGGAGAGTCATTAACCGAACACACATCCCCCTTTGAAGCAGTGGTTCAGATGATAGACGGAAGCATGGAAATAACCGTGGGCGGTACGCTATACACGGTAAAAGCCGGAGAAATTCTCATCATGCCGGCTAACATACCACACGGGCTCCGCGCTGATGAAAATGCAAAGATGCTTTTGACGATGATCAAATGATCATGGATTTAGCGGATTAAGGGATTTTGCGATTTTAATTCCAGCATCCGTAAAAATGAGTGTTTACTCAAGATTACGAAATCAGAGGATTATAGAATTTGGCGGAAATTTTAAAGCAAAATATGGCAGATTGTAAGCAAAGTCTCGCAGAGTTTTAATTTGATTTAAAGCTCTGCGTCACTCCGCTAAAACTTTTCTTTCCTTTACGTTTCAATTCTTTATTGCGTCTCAGCGCCTTTGAGGGGGGATTCTTCCTGCGGTAAGATCATTCTCTGCTGAAAGAGTCGGTTAGTATATTTTCTTCATCTTGTCCGCATATCCCCATATCTGCCCGTGTTTCGGATTTCCCTTTTTTGAAAGTTTGTCAACATAATAAATCTCTTTGCCAGCCACGCTAAAAATTTCCAGCACCTCATCTCTTAGCGCGGTGTACTCCTGCTCCAAACCCTTAGGTGCATCCCCCCATGCAGTGATGATGACAGATGCTTCCCGGGTAAAGCGCTTTATATATTTCAGATTTTCCTTATCAGCCAGCGGTTCAGTTCTCATTTTGAGCCGTTCGGAATACGTTTCATAAGCAGGAATAAGATTAAGAATTATCACAGATCCTGCTCCCTTAAGCAGAGGATTAGTCCTGCTGTTTCTATATATGTAATTGGCAACATTAAATACGGTTTTGTCAGACACATCACCCGTTGCCCGGCTCGGGTTTTTAAGTATCACCACTACGGTATTTTTTCCGGCGTTATCAAACTTCATCCGCAGCCAGTACCGTTTATCCTCCGTCCGCTTCAGGGTAACCGGACGCTTTACAAACTCAGGATGCAGATAAACCGGTTTCCGCTGCTTTTTCTTTTCTGATGTATTATTTGTGGTCATAGCTGTCAGATTGTAAATCTCAGCCCGGCTTTAACGGGGATAAATTGTATATACGAGGTTTCACGGTAATAAGTAAGAACACTGAACTCAACAAACAGATAAAAGGGATGAGCAAATTCAAAATCAGAACCGAGGGTCACATGAGAGGAAAAATATCCGTCCTCGCCGCCGTCTGAACCGGAACGGAAGTTCCCGATATACAGTGTTGTTTCCTCCTGATTTTCAAAAACACGCCCGAGTGCTGCTGAAAAATAGGGTGAAATCTGCGCAACCGAGAAAAGCCGAAATTTAAGAAACAAATTGGCGCTCACGTAATTTCTTCCCCCGCCGTCAAGCCGCCCGCCGATAACTCCTGAATTCCTGAAAAACACTGCCTCGTCTAAAGGCACATTAACATATTCAAAAAACACACCCGCCCATAAATTTTTATTTTTGCCTTGTTTGGCGGCAGAAAATGAAATACCCCGCCCGTTCTTGTACAGCTCCTCAAGGTCACCCGGCCGCTTAACAGTGTATGACCCTATAGAGAGACCGAAGATGCTTGGCGTTTGAGTAATCTGCGGATATATATCAGACGCAAGCACCAGTACAGTACAGAAAAGAACCAGGATATTTTTCATAATCGCTTAACGCACTCCCTCATGGAAATTACAAATTGTTATCAGTAAATGTACAAATCCTTCGGCTTATCAGGAAAAGCAAATTTTTCATTCCGGAGCTCTTCCCGACCATGCATTACTCCCCCCGTTTCAGAAGAAACTGCTTGTTGTCTGCCCGCATCGCCTTTGTGTAAAACTCTTTGTACGCCTGAAAATCATCCGGCTTTACTTCGCGAGTCTTATAAATCATTGTCCTGACTGCATTTATGCGACCATCAGCGTAAGAGACAGAAATCCTGTAGTCTGCCGCCGGGCTGCTGTAACTCTGTTCGTATGAAGTTTCTACCGGTATCATTCCCTCAGGTAAAATCACCGTCATCTCTTCCTTGAGTGTATCAAGCGATGACCAGAGCATCAGGGGAAAGCGCCTTGTGTCGTTTGTAACAGAACTTGAAGACTCCATTTTATCACTCCAGGGGAGCTTCATCAGACCGTAGTCCCCCGCCTCTGATATATACGCCGGAATTTCAAAAGAAAACATATAGCTTTCCTCAGGGGTGATATCAGACATATCACTAAGCGTAAGAAAACTGGTCAGTGAAAGTTGAGGGAACTCAGCCACAAGCGCCTCTTTCATAATACGACTCTGCTCATCCGGATTTTCATCGCGGTAAGTGTATCGCGCATACGCTGAATGTATGCCCCCTTTTGTAGTAATGTTGGTTCCTTCGATGCTGTCATCAGAGCGGACTGTTAATGTCGTTTTTCTGGTGATATTATCAGGATAAAAGTTTTCATCAGGAACGTGCCCCGGTTCTTTTACGCCGTCCTTTATGAGCAGATAAAATCCGTTTATGTCAAGTTCCGGCAATGTATTGTAATGGAAGTTTGCCGCCGTCAGGTCAAGAAACTTTAAGCCCTTTTCTGTTTCAAGCGCAACGATTGCGTGATTAAACCCGATTGAGGGGAGAACGTTTTTATTAAAACCCTCGTCTTTGGTATTAATCAGGACATAGTAAGATTCAATGCCAGCCACGCGTGCCATCGTGATAAAGAGTGTTGCTACGTCTTTGCAGTCACCAATTCTGGTTACCAACACATCACGTGCTTCCTGCGGAATCAGTCCCGATTGCCGGAATGCCACACTGCTGTATCGGATATTCTCGGTAATAAAATTATAAATGATTTCAATCTTCTTATCTTTGCTGAGCTGACCTGGGTTCGGTATCAGTTCTACCACGGTTTCTTCAATCTCAAATGTAACGCGGGTTTTGTTGCGCGTAAGATCTTTGTACCACTCAACCACAAATTCCCAGCCCGGTATGGATGATATATAAAGCCGTTTGCTCACATCCGACAGCGCGGGCATATCCGGCTCAGGTTTCAGACCTGGTATATTTTCCTTTGTCCACTCATACAGGGTAAAGCCGTCCACTTTTTTAATAACCGGCTCGTCATCCATAAACTGAGTTTTATGGGCGAACTTAAAATCATCCTCAGCAAGAAGCGAGTAACGGGTTATCTTTGATGGTATATACTGCTCAAAGCCAAACTCATCCCAAAACTGGTCAGAGAGCCGGCCTGAGTAAAGATTCTTTATTTTCCATTTCACATAAATATGCTCCCCCGCCTCAAGCGACTTAAAGACAATGTGGTTATAGTTAATATCACCTTTCACCTCAGAGCCGTCCTTCTTAACCACTACTGCTTTTTCGACCGTCAGATCTTCTGTGTAGGGGTTAAAAGGAATCACATATTCTTTAATCTGATCAATACCCTGACGCGTTACTGCTCTTATAAGAATTTCGCCCGAGAGCTCAGATGCACCCGATTTATATACAATACGCTTCTGGTCATTCAGAAGGATATAACTGTTTGCTCCCGCGGGGGACTCTCCATCTGCTATCAGCATTTTATAGTCAGACGACTGAAACAATGACAGGAGCGGAGTCTTTCCCTCAAACTCTCTCAGCTTTTCGCGTACGGTATAGTTACCAGGGTAGTAAATAAGCGCTTTTGAGTAAAACTCCTTCGCTTTCTTTTTGTCGCCAAGCTCAAGATAAGCGTCTCCCCCCTTTTCAAGTAGAGCTGCGCTCATTGGGGCGATTGCAAGCCCCTTTTCTATCATTGCGGCTGACTTCTGATACTCCCGCATCTCAAAAAACTTTTTGCCCAGCTCAAGATAGATGCCGGGGCTTGCTTTACTGTTTTCTGCAAATCCTGTCAGGGTTTTCTCCCATGACGCTATATCTCCCGATTGCAGGTAGTATCCCGCAAGCTGATTTACCGGAGTGATGTCATAAGCCGTGAGTATATACTGCTTAAATATCTTTATCGCCTCATCAAAATTCTGATTCCGGTTTATGGCAAAGAGTGCCTTATAATACTGAAAAGTGAACATCTCCGGAAACTTAGCCGCGGCTTCATTCACGGTTTCAAGCAGTTTTTCCTGTTGTCCCTTTTTTGAATAAAGGAGGGTGCGCAATTCATAAAGTTCCGGACTCTCCGGCAGTATCTCAGCTACTTGTTGCAGTATTGCTTCAAACTGGTCCATATCCTCGTTTCCGGCGGCCTCATTGGCTTTATATATCATTACATCCGGATAGAGCGGATTAGTGGTATATAGATAGTCAAATGCCATTTCCAGATTCATGGTTTTCTGGCTGCGGGCAAAAACCTCAAGCATCTTAAAGTTCAGTAATGAAAACGGAGTGAGCGATTTAACTAACGGGCGAAGGGTAACCTCCGCCTGATAGGCCATGTCGTTGCGCAGATACGCATTAGCCAGAAGAAAATAGTTTTCGTACTCCTGCGGGTTCTCTTTGATTTTGTCCTTAAAATAATCAATCGCAAAGCAGGTTACCGGAGTAACAGAGACATTGGTCCGCTTTTTATAATTCTGTTTTTCTGTAGAATGTTTCAGTCCGCTTATCAGGTTGCCTGAGGCATCGGTGATTCTGAAAAGAAAATTGCAACGGTCAATAACCGAGTAACCGCATTTAACCAAAAGCCGGTTCCATCCTTTTTGTAAAGTGGTTTCGGACATATAGGTGTCAGCATCGTTATTGTTTTCATCAAATACGTCTGTCACTAACTGGTCATTCAAAAAGAACCGAAGAGAACCTGAGGTGCCGATTCGTATCTGCACCTTTTGTTCTTTGTCTGAATAAACAAAGCTGTTTGCGTAATACACCGCCTCAGTACGGTCAAAATATCGGGTGAAATCTATCCACTTGTCAGAGCGAACCTCGCCAATTTTAAACCAGTAAGCAGGAACTCCGTTTTTACCGCTGTAGGTTTTTGCCGGATTATATTCCTGCTCAGGCGGAAACACTCTGTCATAACCGGAGGCAGATATATTATCAAACGGACCAGTTACCATCCACTCATCAACCGAGCCGATACCGGAGTAATGTTTATTTGCCTCTTCAAAATTCTGCACACCATGATAATAATCGCCAAGCTGTCCGTTTGCCATTACCTTAAGCAAACCCTGCGGATCGGGGTTTTCGACCAGCCACTCAAACAGGTCTCTCACCTCTTTAGAGTGTTTAATTCCCTCATACATAGCCGGCTCAAGCCACTGAGCATATATATAAGGATGCGGGTTGGGCTCATGCCTGAGAAAGCGGAG
>JADLAF010000031.1 GCA_020848375.1 Ignavibacteriaceae bacterium | reverse complement strand
TAACGGATATATATCAAAGCCCTATGACAAAGGCGCACTCATTGTCGAAGTGGAAAAACAGTTGAAGAATTGTGAATTGTGAATTGTGAATTGTGAATTGTGAATTGTGAATTGTGAATTGTGAATTGTGAATTGTGAATTGTGAATTGTGAATTGTACATTGTAAATTGTACATTGATTACTAATTACTAACTCCTAATTACTAATTGCAAAAGAAGCTTTGTCCGAAAATTATTCTTGAGGGGACGCGTCTCACGTTTAAGACGGAGATTGCTTTCGCTCTGAACGAACATCCGGAAGTGGTTGGTCCGCGTAAATACCGGTATCACTCTCCGGTGATTTCAGGCGAATGGTGCGCGTTCACCAACTTCCCCTGGGGCAGGGGGCTTATCAATTTTGAACCGCAGGAAGAAGCACTCGCTATGGAAACCTACCAGACCTGGGTGCGGCTTCTTGAACTGCAGAAGTATTACTCCTGGATTATTGACCGCTTTCATATCTCCACACAGGCATATCAGGAACGGACTTACGGCAGACTATATGATTTCCGCTGGCTTGAGGAGCGGCTCGGTGCAATCGGCTTCCGGCTGATTCATCTGCGGCGGAGCAATGAGTCATTTGAAGCAGCACGCGAGCGGCGGCTTAAGGTATCTGGGAATCCAGAGCAGTATAATGACCTCAGTTACTTTTACCGCGAACAGGAGCAGATTGACCGGCTGGCAAGTAAATCTGTTCTTCCGGTATATACCGCAGATGTGTCTGACAATGATATTAATCGGGTCACCGATGATATTGCTGTGTGGCTCAAAGCAACCGGCGGGCTTTATGCGGAGTATTAAAAGAGAAACTGAAACGCAAACGCAGCAAATTTCCCGCAGAGTAACGCAAAGTTTTAAATTGTACAGTATTACTAATTGCTAATTACTAACTCCTAATTAGAATCAGTCCTTGCTGTCGTTAGTGTCCTTATTGTCCTTAAGTTTTAGGACGCAAAGAAGAAATTTAAGAGAGAACAATTATGTTACATAAAAAACACTTCCTGCTATTACCGGCAGTTCTGATAATTGCACTAGTGGTTCAGTCCTGCAGTTCACCGCAGGTGGTGAGAAGAACATTTGCACCTGAAGATGACTACTCAAAATATATTCAGACAAAAGACCTCATCTTTAAGGTGCATTATAAAAACGGTGACCTCTTTGTCTATGATACGCTTTACCAAAGCAATAAGCAGAACCAGTTCTTCTATGGTTATGGCCGCCGGCTCGATCTTAACCGGCAGGTAACCGAATCAGGAAGAATAACTGCATTCAGGGACAGCATCCTTCTCATTGAAACCAACCAGATCAAGGATGATGACCCGCAAACAGCACTAACCATTATGACGGGTATTTCGCTTGCGGCTACTATATATTGTATATCAAACCCCAAGGCCTGTTTTGGTTCCTGCCCCACATTTTATTATGATGACGGAAATGAGCAGCATCTTATAGCAGAGGCATTCTCGCAGAGCATCATGCCTTCACTTGAACGGGAGGATATTGACGCCTTCAGGGAGATACGCCCCAAGACCCGTGATATACGGCTTCTGATGAAAAACGAATCATTGGAAACTCACGCGGTCAGATATGCCCGGATACTTGCTGTTCCTGCAGAAGGGAAGCATATATATAGTTCAGTTGACGGGCGGTTTCTTAAAACTCAAAGGGAGTCACTCATCAGCGGAATGATACAGGGAGAAGAGTGCACGGAGCTGTTTTTGTACCATGACCAGAAGGAGTATATAAGCAAAACCGATTCGGCTGATCTTGCAGCACAGGAAGAGATTATTTTTACATTCAGCCGGAACGATATTAAAACCCCGGGTCTGGTTGTAACACACCGCCAGAGTCTGCTGACCACCTTTCTTCTGTATCAGACGCTTGCTTATATGGGTAATGAAACCGGAAGCTGGCTAACACGGCTTGATGGTATGACGCGCGGCAGTGACCCGGTATTCAAGCAGCTTGGGGGCATGATAGGTGAAATGCAGTTCTTTACCGAAGATGAAAACGGCAACTGGATACCCGCCGGCATCATTGATGAAACAGGCCCAATTGCTCAGGAGGTAACGATTATTCCGCTTCCTGATCAGACGGCCGCCGGTGATGATATAAAAATAAAAATCCGTATGACCAAAGGTTTCTGGAAGATTGATCAGCTTAAACTAACCGACATCATAGGTGAGGCGGAACCGCTTATCATTGAGCCACAGTTGGCGAAGGATGAAAAACGGGAGAAGGATATAACAGAAAAATTTAACAGCCCGGAAGAATATACCGTTACACTGCCGGGAGAATATATATCGCTTTATTACCGGCTGCCAGAGGATTTTGCCGGGTATGACTATTTTCTTGCGGCAAAAGGATATTATCTTGAGTGGATACGCAGTGAGTGGATTGCGGAGGAAAACCCCCGCCGTGTGCTTCAGCTTATGGTGCAGCCAGGGCAATATTTTAAGGATCTGGCGCCAATGTATAAAAAGATTGAAGATGATATGGAAGAAACTTTCCGCAGGAGCAAATATGTGGCGCAGTAAAATATATATTCTGGTTGCACTGGTGATCATGCTGAGCAGTTGCCGCACGGTCCATGCACCGCTTAATAAGTTGGAAAAAACTCCGGAAGCATTTGTCAAAAGCGGAAAAGGGGGGTGGATGACGCTGCGGCTGAAAGCTCCGCATATTGACGCGGGGAAGACGAAAGGGGGAGAATTCCTCTGGCAGGATGAAAGCAGTATATATCTTCTGAATGATACAATAACCGCTTACCCGAAACAGGTGATAGATCTGGCGGTGTTAGAACTGATGGAAAAGCGGCCTTATGCCTGGTGGTGGATTCTGGGGAGTGTGTCAACCGCTTCCCATGGATTTGTCTTGATATTTTCATTTCCTCTGTGGCATATTGTTGGCATCCCCTCAACAGTTGGGGAGCTCTGGCACGATGTATATAGGCAGGAAAAGCCGGATGAAAAATACTGGCAGGGGATAAACGTTCTTGCGCGGTTCCCGGGCGGACTTGATGAGAATGAAAAAGTAAAAATAAGTAAATAGAATTATGATTTTGAAGTATGAATTATGAATTGGTCGGAAATGGCACTGGGTCTATTAAAACCGGATAAGTTCGCGCAAAGACGCTAAGCCGCAAAGTTCCGGCTCCCTTCTCCATTTTTAAGGAGAAGGGCTGGGGATGAGGTTTGTTCCGATAGTTAAAAATTTTCTCTTATTCATGGTCTTTCAATTTCTTTAATGGATTGAATTGACCGATAAAAAGTTAGTTTTTCCTCAAAAAATCATATTTTCCTTTATAAGAATCTGGATTTTACGATGACTCTGAAAGAACTGAATCCTAAAAAGGCGCTGAATAAAGCTTTCTTAAAAGTAAAGCCAAACAGACCGGAAATTGAAAAATTTAAGACCAATCTGATTACCCTGCTTGACAGGTCTGATGAAAACGAATCAGAAGAATTTCACAAGAATCTGGTTTCAGATTTCCTGAAGGACACCTACTACAAACAAAATCACTTTATAAACACTAAGGGGCGGAATGACCTGGTTATCCATAACGGTCAGAATGCTCAGAGCAGTGTCGGGGTTATTGTCGAAGCAAAAAAACCGTCAAACAAATCTGAAATGACAGGGAGGGAGAATCTTAACACAAAAGCATTTCAGGAACTGGTTCTCTATTATCTGCGCGAAAGAATCACCCATAAAAACCTTGAAGTTAAACACGTTGTTGCAACCAATATTTTTGAGTGGTATGTTTTTGATGCCGCATTTTTTGAACGGTGCTTCGCGCAAAACAAGCAGTTAGTTAAGCAATTTCTTGAATTTGAACGGGGCAGTCTGGCTGATACCAAAACGGATTTCTTTTATAAACAAATAGCAGAACCGTTTATTAAAGAATTATCCGCAGAAGTTGAGTTCACCTACTTCAATCTTCAGGACTATCAGCAACAGCTTAGAAATACAGATAAATCAGATGACAGCGCACTTATCGCCTTGTTTAAGATACTTTCCCCCGAGCATTTGTTAAAACTGCCCTTTGCAAACGACAGCAACAGTCTTGATAAAAGGTTTTACAGTGAGCTTCTTCATATTATCGGTCTTACCGAAACAAAAGAAGGGAGCAAAAAACTAATCGGAAGAAATAAACCCGGGGAACGGCACTCGGCAACACTTCTTGAAGATGCCATCATTCAGCTTGACACGCTCGAAAAATTAAGCCGCATCCGCAGTCCGCAAAACTATGGCGCGGCAAAAGAAGATCAGCTTTTTGCAGTGGCTTTGGAACTGACTATCACCTGGATCAACAGAATTCTTTTTCTCAAACTGCTTGAAGCACAGTTAATTACCTATCATAAAGGAGATACCTCTTACGCATTTCTTAACCTTGACAAGATTAAAAACTTTGATGATCTGAACAGTCTGTTCTTTCAGGTGCTTGCGCGCAGACAGGATGAGCGTAACGACGATGTAAAAAAACTCTTTGAAAAAGTTCCCTACCTGAACAGCTCCCTTTTTGAGCCGACTGAAATAGAACAGGAAACTTTATTTATCAGTAATCTGAAAGATGATAAAGCACTTCCGCTGTTCCCGCAAACCGTTTTAAAGGACAACCTGGGTAAAAAACGAACCGGCACGCTTACGGTACTTGAATATCTTTTTGAATTTTTAAATGCATACGATTTTAGCAGTGAGGGCTCAGAGGATATACAGGAGGACAACAAAACACTTATTAATGCCTCGGTTCTTGGTCTCATCTTTGAAAAAATTAACGGTTATAAAGACGGTTCATATTTTACACCGGGCTTTATCACCATGTATATGTGCAGAGAAACCATACGTAAAGCGGTTGTGCAAAAATTTAACGAGGCAAAAGGTTGGCAGTGCAAGTCTGCGGAAGAACTCTATGATAAAATTGAAGACCGTGATGAAGCAAACAACATCATTAACAGCATCAAAATCTGTGACCCGGCCGTTGGCTCAGGGCATTTTCTTGTTTCATCTTTAAATGAAATCATCGCAATTAAAAATGACCTGAAAATATTGCAGGACCGTCAGGGGAGACGGCTGAAGGAATATCAGGTTGAAGTGGTTAATGATGAGTTGATTATTACCGATGAGGATGGTGAGCTCTTTGAATACAACCCCCTTAGTAAAGAAAGCCAGAGAATTCAGGAGGCAATTTTTCATGAAAAACAAAACATCATTGAAAACTGCCTTTTTGGCGTAGATATAAACACAAACTCAGTTAAAATCTGCCGTTTGCGGCTCTGGATTGAACTGCTCAAAAGCGCGTATTATAAAACCCCTGCCGAGCTTGAAACCCTGCCTAATATAGATATCAATATCAAGTGCGGCAACTCCTTAGTAAGCCGTTTTGCCATAGATGCAGACCTGAAAGATGCGCTCCCGAAAAGCAAATGGAACATCGAGAGCTATCGCCTGGCGGTTGCCACCTACCGGAACGCTCAAAACAAAGAACAGAAACGTGAGATGGAACGGCTGATTGATACCATTAAATCTGATTTCAGAAGCAGTATCTCCTTAAATGACCCGAAGATTAAAAAGCTTGGTAAACTTTCGGGTCAGTTAATGCAGCTTACCAAACAGCAGAATCTTTTTGATATGAGCAAAAAAGAGAAAGCTGAATGGAATAAAAAAGTTGAAAAGCTGACCGAAGAAACGAAAAAACTGGAAGCCGAAATAGAAGAAATAAAAGCAAACAGGATATTTGAAAACGCTTTTGAGTGGCGGTTTGAGTTCCCCGAAGTTCTGGATGATGAAGGCAACTTTATCGGGTTTGATGTGGTGATAGGGAATCCGCCGTATATACGACAAGAGGAATTTACAGAAATTAAGCCATATTTGAAATCAAGGTACCAAATATTTAATCCAATTGCAGACTTCCTTACTTATTTTGTTGAACTTAGTCATGACCTTCTTAAAACAAAGGGTTTTTTTCAGTTTATTATTTCCAATAAATTCACCAGAGCAAATTATGGTCAAATTATGCGTAAATTTTTATTGGATAAAACCACATT
>JADLAF010000030.1 GCA_020848375.1 Ignavibacteriaceae bacterium | reverse complement strand
AGGGTGCCAAGTTAAGCTCGAACAAAACTAAATGGGTGAGACAGGAGAGTTGCGACTTCTGTCAAGTCCCATCATAGGAAGACTCTAAACCTATGTAGCGAGAAACCGGATTATACTTGGAAACGGGTATAGTCTAAGCGGTTTGACAAAGTAATCTGTAAGGATGCAACGCAAACTTCCGGGTTGTAACGAAAGTGAACATAGATGTAGCCTCGTTAACTAATAATCGAGATGGATGAGCCCCTTGCTAATGGGCGAAATCAGCATCATAAATCTGTTAAGCATAGAGTAGGATTTAAGACATCTCCGGGGTATCAGTGATTACACGGAAGGAAAGAATGTTCAGGAACTTGGGAAGCCCTCGCCAGCCCTTGAGTTGTCAAGAGAAAGAGACTTGAGGAAGAGGTACTCTTCATATAAGAGAATAAAGAAGAGGAAAGCCGGCAGGGTGGCGGACGAGACCGTAGTACCGTTTGATGGTAATGCAGCAAAACATTACCGTAGGAAAGGGTCTCTGCTAAATAATAGCTAACAAAGAAACAAAGGAAAGTGTATTGCAGGAGCTAACAAACACAGAAAAGATTCAGGAGTTTCGGAGGAAGCTGTACGAGAAAGCCAAAGCTGACCCGAAGTACAGATTCTACAGCCTGTACGATAAGACCTATCGTCAGGATATCATTGCCGAGGCATATCGCAAAGTCAAGGCAAATGGTGGAACAAGCGGAATAGATGGAGAGACCTTTGAGGATATTGAAACTCAGGGAATCGAAGGATATTTAGCGGTACTGCGGGAAGAACTAAAGACGGGGAACTACCAACCTAAAGCAGTCAGGCGGGTATATATACCGAAAGCCAATGGAAAGAAACGCCCGCTGGGTATTCCGACCATACGCGACCGGATAGTGCAGACGGCATTTCTACTGGTGCTTGAACCGATATTTGAAGCCGACTTTACGGAGACAAGTTACGGATTCAGACCAAAGAAAAGCGCACACGATGCGGTACGGGAAATATACAAATACCTGAACTGGGGATGTGAGGAAGTTTATGATGTCGATCTGGAGAAATACTTTGAAACAGTAGAACATTGGAAACTAATGAAACTACTGGCAAGAAGGATTTCAGACGGAAGAATCCTCCATGTAATAAAGCAGTGGTTAAGCTGCGGTTATGTGGAAGACGATCAGCATCGGCAAAGTAAAAGAGGCACACCCCAGGGCGGAGTAATCAGCCCGCTGCTTGCCAACATTTATCTACATCCTGTGGATAAAGCATTTGAGCGAAGCCAAATAGGCATGATACGGGAAGGTTCGATCCATATTGTCCGCTATGCAGACGATATACTTATTCTTGCAAAGGAAAAGCTGGAAAAAGGAATCACCTTACTTGAGCACTATGTCGAACGATTAGGATTACGCATCAACCGGGAGAAAACCCGGAAGCTGAATCTGAAAGAAGACAAACTGGTTGAGTTTCTCGGACTCCAATTTCAGCGGATAACCAGCAAGACAAGCAGGAAAAGAATTACTCTGGTATCACCGAGTAAAAGTAGTCAGAAGCGATGCAGAGAAAGAATAAGACAACTTATCAATCATAAGCTACCGCTAAGTGTTGAAGACCAGATCAAGAATGTGAACACATACCTTACTGGCTGGACGGGCTACTTTCGCAAAGGAAACAGCTCAAAAGCACTGAACAATACCCGCTATCATGTGGAAAAGCGGGTAAGACGCTTACTGCAAAGGCAAAAAGGCGGAAGCGGATATGGCTGGAAGCAGACAAGTTCAGAAGAAATCTATGGCAGGTTGGGATTGTTCAACAACTACAAAGTTCAATGGCTTTGAAAACCGTATATATTATTTAGGAAAGCCGTATGAGGGAAAACCTCATGTACGGTTTGACGAGGGCTCGAGAGAAACAGGTTGATGATGCGCTTGAGCGGGACACTCACCCGAAAGGGGAGAAACAGTCAGGGCTCACAACATCTGCACAATACTGCGCTCTCGTTCTACTCTACATGGGGAAGCAGTGTTTAATGTACAATGAACAATTTACAATGAACGCAAAATAGTAAACGCAAAAGTTTTCCGGCTCCCTTCTCCCTTTCCAGGGATTGCTAAACTCCGACCTGTCGGAGGAAGGGCTGGGGATGAGGGTTGTTTTCGTGCATGATGAAAATCAATAGATTAGAATAGTAAACGCAAAGAAGCGCGAAGTTAAAACGAAGTAACGCAGAGTTTTAAAGCCATAGTCCCCAGAGTCGCCAATGTCCCCCAAAAACCTCGCGCAAAGACGCCAAGGCGCAAAGAAGAATTTTAACCGCAGAGGAATAACGTGTTTGCGCTGAGTAACGCAAAGTTTTAAACCATTGGGCTTAACTGGTTGCGCGTAGTCCACGCTGTCCTTAGTGTCTTTTATGTCCTTTTTGTTCCTATACTCGCCAATGGCCCGCGGATTTTAAACGGATGATAAAGCAGCGCGGATTGAAACGGATCCGGAAATAATTTGCTTGTCTCTACTAATTTTTAATACTAGCCTGACTATTTAGGCAATCCGCATAGCGGATGACCACCTAATAGAAAAACGAAGCAACGTGTTCATCTACGAGTCACTTCTGTTTCAAATTTTCCTGTAAAACCTCACCTTTTTTGGTTAGGCGGTATTTTTGTTTTACGCTTTTGGGTTTTTCAGGTATGGTCAGTTCAATATATCCTGAGACCAGAGCGGGATTAATATAGATCTTCATGAAATGGGGGCGGTGTTTTATCCCGAGTAGTTTTTGTAATTCTGGCCTACTCATCTCTTCTGAAAATGAGAGAACTAAGGAAGCAACATGATCGGTGACATGATCGGTGACATGTACTGGAACCCGAGGGAAATTGGGACGGTATAGAACCGTTCTAAAATCATCTCCCTGTATGAATTCCGGCTCCTTAAGACCTGCTTCTGCTGATTTTCTAATTATATCAGAGGTTCCAGTCCCCATTCTCTCAATGTATCCTGCAAGATAGAGTGGTTCGGCAAGGAGTGGGTTGGCGGGAACCGAAGAATGTAGTTGTTTCAACTTTTCAGTTGTCCAACCCAAAGGGAGAGATCCAGGATTCCAGATTTCCAGACGATCTTTAAATAACATAACCTGAACGCTGGCATTGGAAGTATAATCTCTATGCACCACGGTAAAAAAACAGTTCCATTTCTCTTAAATTTGCGCTTGTATATTAGCACTGTTTATAACTTGTCTGAAAACAATGTTGAGAAACAAGTAGAATACTCTCTCAAAATGGTCATTCATAAAGTGAAAAATTTGAGCTTTCACAAGATTTGCTGTCTCAAGGCATATAAAAGAGCTACTTTAGTTTCACTGAAGTGCCATAAAACAGTATGTTAGTATTAACTGCCATTGCACCCGGGCTAGGAAAGATGTTCATAACTAAACCAATAATTGCATCCCCACCTAATTCTTCACTTTGTTTAGTTAAAATGTTTTCAATAATAAAATCAATTGATTCGTTTAATGGCATCTCTTTTCCAAGCATGGATTTTGCAAACATTGTAGAGTAATAAAAGCGAATTATCCCCTTTATTTCATAATTCTGATTTAAATCTTGAGTTGTTACGATCATATATTTCTCCTATTATTTAATAATATGACATTAATTTTTTTGTTAAAATCTTTCGAAAATTACGGCTGAATACCTTGGATCAAAATTTACAAACAGAAGATCAAGCTTTATTACCAACCATGAATACAGGGGACACTGACTTTACCTGTAGTAAGCCACTAGCATACTTTAGATATTGTTTCAATTACTCTTTCAATTCTAGCAAACACAAGATATTTTCCGGATTCAACTTCCGCTTCACCAACTATCAGCCCAACCGGATATGTGGTATTTGATTCATCTGTGCTATATACTAATCCGCCACTTGCACCCTTGCCAAGGAAATTCCCATCAGGAATTCTTAAAAACTGAGGCTCCGCCAATTTCTCGGTGAAACCGACTTGTGTTTGGCTATTAATCTGCACGTCTTGAAGATATACTTCGATTTTTTTAGGTGGTAAATTTGCTTCAGTATTGTTCGCTAAATATTTTTCTGTATAATCTACTGGGAAACCTATTGAATACAATTTAATTGAATTGTCATTCAGAGATTTATAGTTACTTGATAGTTCTATTGGTTTAATGCCATTGGAAAGCAATGCGTTTTTATCAATATCCACTAACTTGAAAACAATAATGTCATATGTAAGCGTTGAATTATCGTCAATATGAAAACAATGTGAGCTAAGTGGAATTATAGAGTATCCATTTTTAGGTGAAAGGGTTTGTTTAGGATTAGGTATAGCAAAAATACAATCCTTATTTTTCACCTCATGATATACATGTTTACATGAAACGACATAAAGCTGTTTATTATAATCAACTATAAACCCGGTTCCAAACGTCTCCGCTTGACCAGTTGAAGTTTTGCATCCTAATAAAACTAAAAATGAATAATTCAATTTATCTTCATTTTTGGGATATTATTTTTTTACCAGCAAATAACTTAACACAATGCTGGCAGGAAAAAATATTAGCTTTTGAAAATATTAAGTTCCGTTTATTTGTCAATTTTCTCAACTTAAAATTTCGTGTGGCTTTCTCGATTTTTAAATATGCAGTAAGGTGTGGTTTTTACAAGACAAATTGTTTGCATTATGCGCTCGAAAACTAGTTCCATCTTCATGGACTGATGCCTTAAAGGATCGTTGAAGGTTCCTATTTCTGAAAATCTAATGACCGCACGCATCGGGTTCTTCCCTTAATAAATGTTATTGTTAAACCTAATATTTTTTCTTTATTTTGGCAAGAGATATTTTGGCAATTTTCACTTAATGGAAATTTTTAACGCAGAGAAAGCAAAGTAATCCGCGGAGTCACGCAAAGTTTATGCCGCCCCGCTGGGGCTAGGGTGGTGGACTGGTAGTATTTGTTATTGATATACCGCCCCGATGGGGCTGAGTTGTATAATCCTGTTAATCATGTTCATCCTTAAATCGTGTTCCAATCCCGTACCGTCTTTCCTGTCCCTGTTGTCCTTCCCGTCCTTGAACACCCATCCCTGCCTGCTGCCGCGGCACCGATCAAAAACCGGCAAAGCATTCCAAATTACTACACCGCGCCGGTCTGCTAATTTCTCCGGAAATTTCCCCTTTTCTGGTTATTTTTGACATTGAATTTTTCCGAGGTAATGATGTACAAGCTTCTTTCATTTTTCCTGTTTTTAACTATGGCTATGAACGCACAAAACGCCCGCGCGCTGAATTTTGACGATCTCTGGGCTATGCAGAGGATCGGGACGGCTGATCTTTCCCCCGACGGCTCAAAACTGGTCTTTTCGCTGACTTCCTATTCCTACGATCTGAATAAGGGAAACAGCGATATCTTTGTTATCAACACGGACGGCACCGGACTGAAGGCGATTAAGAACACTGAAAAAGGGGAAAGCAGCCCGAAATTTTCACCTGACGGAAAAAAGATCGCCTATGTGATGGGCAATCAGATCTGGCTGACCAACGCAGACGGCACCGGTGACGAGCAGATTACCACCCACTATTCAGGTGCTTCCGGTGTGGTCTGGTCTCAGGACGGAAAGAAAATGCTCTTTGTTTCGAGTGTTTACCCCGACTGCGCTGATCAGGAGTGCAACAAGAAAAAAGATGAAGAAGCTGAGCAGAGCAAGGTTAAAGCATCCGTATTTACGGAGCTTATGTACCGCCACTGGGATGACTGGCGCGGTGACAAACGCAGCCATCTTTTTATGTTCGATCTGGCATCAAAGGAGATGACCGACCTGACCCCGTTCAGCAAGTCTGACGTTCCCCCGATCGCGCTGGGCAGTGCAAAGGACTACTCATTCTCACCCGATGGCAACTGGGTGGTCTTTACCATGAACACCGATGAGGTGCTTGCAACCAGTACAAACAATGATATCTTCCTTCTTGACCTGCGCACCGTGCAGAAAGGAAAGAAGCCGGATCATAAGAAAATTTCCCTCAGCAAGGGGAACGACAGCCAGCCGGTATTTTCACCGGACGGAAAGATGATCGCATATACCTCCATGGAGCGCGCCGGCTTTGAAGCTGACCGCCAGCGCCTGATGATTTATGACATCGAAAGCGGAAAAACCCGCCAGCTCTTTCCGAAGCAGGATATATCAGTCAGTGAGATGTTATGGAGTCCGGACGGCAAGTATATATACTTCACTTCAGCAAAAGAAATTAATGAATCAGTGTATCGCGTCAGTCTGAGCGGAGAGAAAGCCGACCTGATCATCGAGAAGCACATGAGCGCAAATCTGATGATCTCTCCTGACGGAGCAAAACTTTACTTCAAGATGCAGAAATCAACCCTGCCTCATGAGCTCTTTTCAGCAGATGCAGACGGAAAGAATGTAATGCAGGTTTCCTTCATTAACACAGAACGCCTGAAGAATATCCAGATGAACGAAGTTGAAACTTTCTGGACCAAAGGCGCGGGGGGAACTCCGGTGCAGTCAATCATCGTAAAGCCGCCGTTCTTTGATGAAACAAAGAAGTATCCGATGATTTTCCTTATTCACGGCGGACCGCAGGGGCACTGGTCAGATGATTTCCATTACCGCTGGAATGTGCAGATGTTTGCTGCCGACGGCTATGTGGTGGTTGCGCCAAATCCGCGCGGAAGTACCAGTTACGGACAGAAGTTCACGGATGAAATCTCCGGCGACTGGGGAGGCAAAGTATATACTGACCTGATGAACTCCTACGATGAGGCAATTAAGAGATTCAAATTTATTGACAAAAACAATACCTTTGCTGCCGGTGCCTCATACGGCGGATATATGATTAACTGGATTGCAGGACACACCGACCGATTTAATGCGCTGGTCTCACACGCCGGGGTATTTAATCTTGAAAGTATGTTTGGCACAACAGAGGAGCTCTGGTTCCCTGAGTGGGAGTTCAAAGGCACTCCGTGGCAGAACAGAAAAATCTATGAAAAATGGTCGCCGCACAGGTATATACACAACTGCAAGACCCCTGTTCTGGTAGTGCATGGGGCAAAGGACTTCCGCGTGACGGAAGATCAGGCATTTCAGCTTTTCACCTCACTGCAGCGGCTGGGTGTTCCGAGTGAGTTCCTTTACTTTCCGGATGAGACCCATTTTGTGGCAAAGCCACAGAACAGCCGTCTCTGGTGGAAGACAGTGCTTGGCTGGTTTGACAGACACATAAAAAGATAATTTTATATATAACTCAAATGTAACCGGTGTAAAAAATGGAAAATGATAATATAGACTGGCGTGAAGTTGATTACGGCGATAACCGTGATAAATTTGAGCGTGACAAAAAAGCGGTTGAAGAAGGGCTGTGGGAAACGCTTGAACGCTCAGGCAAAAAAATTTCATTTGTGAAGGATGTTATCGCTTTATTTAAGTATATGACCGATAACCGTGTGCAGTGGTACCGAAAGGGCATTGTTGTAGGGGCTCTGGTTTACTTTATGACTCCGGTAGATGCAATACCGGATATTGCTCCGCTGATCGGCTATCTTGATGATCTTGGTGTAATAACCGCCACGCTGAGGTATCTCGGCAGTGAGCTGATACCCTACTACGGCAAATAAGAGCAGGGCGGATATATATATACGACATGAATTTTAAGATTCTGAAAAGCGAAATCGTTCACCGCGGAATAGTGTTTGATCTGAAAGTTGATCAGATTGAATATGAGAGCGGAAATCCGGGAGTACGCGAAACAGCGCTGCACGACGGAGGTGCTGTGGTGGTTCCTGTTACCGCCGAAGGCAAGGTGGTCCTGATCACTCAGTTCCGCTACCCGATCATGCAGTGGCTGACAGAGCTCCCCGCCGGTAAACTTGGTAAAGGAGAAGACCCGTATATATGCGCCGTCCGGGAGCTGAAAGAAGAAACCGGATATAAAGCAGAAAAGGTCGAAAAACTTGGCGCCATCTGCACCACACCCGGCTTCTGTACGGAGATTCTTCATATATATCTGGCGACCGGACTAACAGCCGGAAGCCACAACCGTGAAGAGGGAGAGCAAGGGATGCAGGTGCATGAATATACCTTTGATGAAACTGATGCCATGATTCAGGAGGGGAAGATCATTGACGCAAAAACCATCTCCGGCCTGACGATGGCACGTCTTCGGCTGCGGAAATAATCCGGTAAACTATGCTCAGAACACTGCAGATAAAAGACTATGCGCTGATTGAAAACATCACCGTGAGTTTTCATTCCGGGCTGAACATCATCACCGGAGAAACCGGTGCGGGTAAGTCCATCCTGATTGATGCACTGGGGCTGCT
>JADLAF010000029.1 GCA_020848375.1 Ignavibacteriaceae bacterium | reverse complement strand
TCTGTACTTTGTAGAGACACGTTGCGGCGTGTCTGTACGGCACAAATTCTCAACAAACAAAGCGATGATAATTATATAAATGTGGGATAGATCCGTACTTTGTAGAGACACGCCGCGGCGTGTCTGTACGGCACACATTCTCAACAAACAAAGCGGTGATAATTATATAACTGCGGGATAGATCCGTACTTTGTAGAGACACGCCGCGGCGTGTCTGTACAAGGCGGGTTAAGGACTTTGCGCAAACTCAGTTTCCCTCTGTGGTTAGAATCTTCTTTGCGTCTTGGTCGCTTTGCGTCAGGTGCGATCGCAAAACAAAAAGCCCCGCCGGTTTAAGGCAGGGCTTATAGATATATATTATTTTTTTATGAAATCTAAAACTGCGTGTGTGAACTCCGCCGGTTTTTCTATCTGCAACATGTGACCGCATTCCGGTATTTCATAAAGCTCACAATCGGGAATTCTCCTTTGCCCTTCTTTGAACACATCGGCCGTAAATCCGGGGTTCAGATAAGGGTTAGGTATCAGTCCGTCATTCTCTCCATAAACTATCAGCGTCTTAGCTCTGATCTGTTCAAGTTTCCCTGATGTTGGTTCATCAAGCATTGCATTCACGCAGCGGACAACAGTATAGGCGAACTCATCAAAGTCTTTGCTTTTTGCCGTCCGGGCGCGTTCTTCAACCATCCATTCAAAATCGTCACGCCAGTTATAAAAGTTATTACTCAGATTCCTGCGGATACCTTCCTCTGTTGTTGCTTTTACGAACGATACTGAAAAAACTGAACGTAGCCAGTCTCCCTCCCCTTTCTGAAAAGGTTCAACTCCTGCAGGTGAGGCAAGTATCAGCTTTTCAAGCATATCAGGATGTATAAGCGAAAAATGAATTCCTATCTGACCGCCCATTGAGTGACCGACAAAATAAACCCTATCTATTTTGAGCTCTTTCAGCAGTTTATATATAACATCCGCATAAAAGGTGAGTGAATAGGGGTAACTTTTTTTATCTGATTTTCCGTACCCCGGCAGGTCAACTGCTATTACACGGTAGTCCTCCGAGAGTTCATCAATAGTATATCTCCAGAATCCGGCGTTGCTTGCAAGACCATGTACCAGCAGAATGGTTTTTTGTCCGCTGCCCTGATCAATATAGGCAACCCTGGGGTTATCAAGTGCCTTTTTAACAGGATAGCCGTAATTCACGTCTTCAAATTCGAGTACGGGCGCATTTGTATATAAATAACCACCTGAACATCCGGTAAGTGTCATAAGAACCACACTAACTGCAATTGCTAATTTCATTTTCATATTGTTGTCTCCTTTAAAACATCAGCCAGCTAAGGGTGGTGAATAAAACCCACGGGTCTTTCGGTCTGACCCGGTCGTAGGTTGCTGCCGGAGCGTTATAGAAATCACCCAGTTTAAGATATGCAGCGCTGACTCCCAAAGTGAGAAAAACTTTGATATTATATTTAAACTCCGCGTTCAGTTCCTGACCGATAAAGGAAGTTCCGCCGGCGGGGGTAACATTTGATAAAGCAAAGGCATAGCCGGCTTTGAGTGACATTTTATTGGGAATTACATCCTTGGAATAATTGAAGAACCCGGCCGTAACACCATAACCTAGATTTGATATATCATGTACCGCTGAATAATACCGGTTTATCACCTGAGGATCAGGGAAGAGAAGAAATGCGCGGTGCGCTGAGTATATACCCACCGGAGAACCGTAAACGTTGCCGGTAATTACACTGTTTAGAGTGCCATCAGAAATGCCATTATCATCACCGGTTGAGTAAACAACTTCGGCTGAAATTTTATCATTTGCCGTCATACCGTATTTATACTGCACTGCTGCGTTTGCTGCAAGACCAAATATGGTGCCGTAAGCTCCAAAATCATTGCTGTTAGCAGAGCTCATGGTATCAAGAGTTCCGTAATTTGCCATAACATAAGCATCTGCCTGCCATCTTCCTGCCATGAAATCGCGGTTATACGCTGTTCTTACACCTGTCCAGAATATATCTGCCTCATATTTATTATTGGCAACCGGAAGAAAAATCCGGGTTGCCCCGTTGTATTCAGCAAGCGCGCTGTTAAGCCCCTGCCCAAGTACGGATATACCGCCGAATCCTTTGCCTCTGTCATAAGCATACCAGAAGTCTGCCCCGACTTCGACCCGCGTAGTAACACGTGATTCAAGATCAAGCATCCAGAGCGCCACATCATCATCACGGCGGATTTCATTTTCCCATAACTGGAAGTAGCCGATTCTTCCTTTTGTCACCGGAGAAAGGTTTGTAAAAAGACTTACCCCAACCGCCTGGGTTCCCCAGTAAGAGAGTTTATAAGAACTATTCTGGAAGTAGCCAAGAGAGTTTACATTCGGGTCGCGTGCATTGTCAAACAGGCGCTGCATACCAATCACCAGATTCCAGTCGGCTGAGTCCGGATGTATATCAACGTTTGCCATCAGGGTCTGCAAATTTATCTGTCCGCCGTTTATAGCACCACCGCGGTTATTGCCTACTCCGTATGCCTGGTCGCCCCAGGTGTAGTCAATCTTAAAAAGTCCTCTGAATGTGGCAAAGCCGTCAAGAATGGCGGGTTTATATATAAACATAGGTACAAAGCGCTGTTCAAGATATACTGCCGTCTGCGGAATCGTGTTGGTTGAATTCTGTCCAAACAACCGGCCGATTACCTGACCTTGTAATATATCATTGGTCGGACTGACATTAGAGCCGGTCCAGCGGGTGAAAGAATATCCTATAAACTGCAGTTCCTTCGGTTCTGGATCGCTGACCCGTTCTGTTTCCTGGGCTGCAACCTGAACTGACAGTAGGGAAATCAGCATTAAAGTAAAAAGCTGATATCTGTTCATGAAATCTCCGGATTTAATATTTACTCTTGTTTTGTCATTAAGGCGATACAGAAACGGAGGCGGACTAAAACCGCCCCCGCTTTTTCTGTCAACAAGGTTCTTTTTATCTGCTTTTAGTTAGTGGCAACAAATCTCTGAATCCAGGTTGCGCCCAACGCGAAGCTGTTGTAAGAGGTACTTCCGAAACCGCCAGAAACAGTCGGTGCTGCAAATCCCGCAATGGCCGGATTAGTCTGAATCACTTCGTATGTAAGCAGTCCTCTTGCGGTAACCTGATAGATTCCGGTTGAAGTTACAGAAGTAGGAGTTATCTGATTAAGTACAATGTTACGGATAGTGGTTCCTGTTGCCGCGGTTGTTGAATACGTACCTGTATAGGTAACAACAGCGTTTGAACTGTCAGTTGCAACAACAACGTAGGTATTGTTTGAATTAAAGGTAGCCGCAACGGACTTGGTTTTAAGAGTAGCCTTGAGACCCGGAGCAACTAAATCTTCACTTGACAGCCAGACACCAACAATCGGCTCGGTTGAAGGAGATGGTTTTACAAATCCCTGCACCCAAGTCAGTCCAAGAGCAATGTTGTTGTATTTGGTGCTTCCGAATCCTTCAGAAGCAACAGGTGCAGTGAAACCAGGAATCGCGGGAGTTGTCTGGACAACTTCATACTTCATGTGACCTTTTGCATTAACTTCATATATACCGGTTGAGGTAACTGAAGTCGGGACGGTCTGGTTCAGCACGATGTTACGGATGGTTGTGCCGGTAGCTGCTGTTGTTGAAAAGGTACCACTGTAGGTAACGGATGTGTTCGAGCTGTCTGTTGCAACAACCTCGTATGTGTTGTTTGAATTGAATGTAGCAACAATTTTCTTTGTCTTAAGTGTCGCCATAAGACCCGGAGCGATGTCAACATTTTCGGAATTCCATACACCGACAATTGGTTCAGCGGGTGGAGTTACGATCGGATTTGTGTCGCCGTCGTTTTTGTCGCATGCAGCAAAAAGGAACGGAAGAAGAAAGAGAGCATAGAGAAGGCGTTTCATAGAGAACCTCTGTTAGTTTTGTGATTTATGAGTTATTTGGTTTAAATGTCGTTTTAACAATTCGCGTTTATTAATTTTTCCCGCGTCAGTTTTGGGAATCTCATCTATAATCTCGGCATATTTCGGAATTTTATATCCGGCGAGCTTTCCCTTGCAGAACTGTATTAAGTCCGCCGGGCTCATTTTGCTGCCGTTGTTCAGAACCGCGTATATTTTTCCTGATTCACCCCACCGCTCATCAGGAACGCCAATGACGGCCGCCTCTTTAATATCCCCATGCGTGTAAAGCAGTTTTTCTGTTTCAGCCGGATATACATTCTCCCCGCCGCTTATATACATATTCTTCTTCCGGTCAACAACATAAAAATACCCTTCAGAGTCACGGCGGACAATATCGCCTGTATGGAACCAGCCGGCAGTTATTGCCTGAGCGGTTTCCTCCGGCTTTCTCCAATAGCCGGGTGTTACAACAGGGCTTTTCAGCCAGAGTTCCCCCGGTTCATCGATCCCTGCTTCAGTGCCGTCATCTTTAATAATCTTAACGTCTATATAAAAATTCGGAAAGCCGATTGAGCCAATTTTTCTGATTGCATCATCCTGATGCAAGGAGAAACAGTTTGGTCCTACTTCAGTCAGCCCGAATCCCTGCCTGATATATACACCCCTGGCATGCCAGGTTTCAATCAGTGGGATTGGCATAGCGGCACCGCCAACTATAGCGTATCTGAGGGAGCTTAGGTCAGCCGTCTTAAACTGTTCACATTCCGCCATCATTTGCAGCATGGTGGGTACCCCGAAAAGCAGAGTGGTCTTCTCTTTTTCCATCAGGTCAAGGATAAGCGCTGCGTCAAATTTCCTTAAAATTGTTTGGGAGGCCCCATGAAGCAGAAACGGTGTAAACAGAACATTCCATCCGCCGGTATGAAAAAACGGCGCGTAGCTTTGCGTGTGATCATGAGAATTAATATCAAGCCGCAGTCCGGTGTTCACTGCATTGTAAAAAAGCATTCTGTGTGTTATAATAACCCCTTTTGAAATGCCCGTTGTGCCGGCTGTGTAAAGAAGGAGGACAGTATCCTCTTCGCTTATATCATTAAGAGTTACATTGGCTTTGTCTGGGAGAGGATCACTAAGAAATCCCGTAACCACAGAAAGTGGCTTTACAATTATATTTTTTCTTATACTCTTCAGATCTTTCATCTGCTGCTCAAACTCTTCAGCATATATAAACATAGCCGGATCAGCATCATTCACCTGCTCATCAAGTTCAGCAGGAGTAAGGCGGAAGTTAAGCGGAACCAGAACCAAACCGGCCTTGATGCAGGCGGTAAAAAGTAAAATCTGCTCTGCCCGGTTAAGTGAATAGACGGCTATTCTGCTTCCTCTTGTAAGACCGACCTCTTTAGTCAGATATTCAGCCAGATGATTGGAGCTGCTATTGAAGTCAGCGAAATTCCACTCTTTACCAGTTTCATACTCCCGAAGGAAAAATTTCCAGGGTGTATATAGAGCCCATTTAGCCAGCCAGTCAAACTGCAGGTTATTCATTTTTATTCTTCCCTGAAATGATATATACCACACCGGCAATGGCTGCTGAGGAAAGAATCGCAACCGCCGCAGAAACACCCGGATTCTGACCTGTAGCCAGTGTAAAAGGCACTGGAAGATTCATGTAAAACATCGAAAAATGAACTGTCAACGCAGTAATAGACGCTGCAACAGGTACCGCACGGTTAATATTTCTCGCGAACATTCCGAGCAATATTGGCAGAAAAGCAGCACTGAAATAGGCATATACCCCATTCTGAGCGAAAATAGCGACACTGACATTCGGGTTAACAAGCTGGTCGTATGAAAGATACACAGCCGCGATACCAAGTGCGGCAATAACCATCTTGTTAATAAATAAGATATTGCTGGCTGTGCCGTCTTCCCTGTTTTTTAGGAAAATCGGCTTTATAATATCACTGGTGATTGTTGTAGCAAGAGACTGTATCAGTCCCTCAAGCGTTGATATACCCGCGGACATCAGACCAAGTATTACGATGATCCCGACATAAACAGGGAATTCTGATACCACATAAGCAGGAATAACCCCGTCCGGCCTAAGTACCGTTCCGTTAATTTGCAAATCAGGAAAACTCAGACGCGCATAAAGACCGGCAAACACAACCAGGAAAAACAGTGTCTGCACAATAACCCCTGTCGTAAGATACCGGTTAACATCCTTGTCAGATTTTAGAAGCAGCGACTTGGTAATAATATGCGGCTGGCAGACAATTGCAACACCAATAACAAGCTGAGAGCCGATGATCTCGAAATAGTCCCTGAAAAGAAAACTCCCCGGATTGGTCAGAGTAATCAGATTTGCATCAACCGCCTCAAGTTTCCTCAGGAATCCTTTAACCCCCTCACTGAAATGTTCGTATCCGGAGCCCAGTAAAATAAATGCGACCACAAGCATCAGCAGTGCCTGAATGGTATTGGTATATACCATTGAATTGGCTCCTCCAAACATCATATACCCGAAGATAAAAACAGCGATCCCAATAAGAACCGCCAGTTCATCCAAATTGAGTGCTTTTGAAAGTACTTTAGTCAGCCCGACACAAATTAGTACAATGAATGTTATTAGCAGCAATGAGGTAAAAGCGAAAAAGAGTCCGTACCCCCCGCTGTTATATCTCGTACCCATCCACTGGGCCATTGAAAGCGCTTTAACCGTAGTGCCATGACGGCGGAAACTTTTTGTAAGAAAAATAAGCGATGTCATAGATGCGACAGGAAGAACGATTCCGTATGAAATGAATCCGCTGATTCCGTAATAAGTAATGAGTCCTGGATTGATTATGAAAGTAGCAGCACTCGTCATTGATGCAGCCAGAGCGAGCCCGACAGCATAAGGGGAGAATATGATGCTGCCGACAGCATAGTCCTGCATATTTTTGATCTTTTTTGCGCCGCGTATCACCAGAACAATAGTAAGTGCTGCATAAAGAGCGAGAACTATTCTTGTTACCATCACCAAAGAGTCATTAGCCAGATTCATATTAAGTATTCCATTCAAATAGCTGACATGCGAAGGCGAGTCCGCCGCCGGAGCCCATAAATATCAACTTATCTCCATTTTTCAGAATTCCCTGCTGATGAGCATCATCAAGAGCCATGGGGATGCAGGCAGAACCAGTATATCCATATTTGTGCATAATGGTTACAGCGCGACCGCGTGGTATGTTTAAATTATCAAGTGTCTGCCAGATACTGTTAATATTTATCTGGGTAAAGAAGAAATGATTAATATCACTGACCTTAACACCGGCTTTAGCGCAGACAGAATTTATCATAGATGTCCACTTTTCCGGATTCAGCTCTTTCGGAAACTTCCTCACAAACCTGAGGAGATGATCTTTGCTTCTTATCCGCTCTTCAGTCAGAGGCATATTAGTGCCGCCGCCGTATATACCCATCCAGCTATTGTACTGTCCTTCAGTGTGAAGCATACTTCCCAGAAATCCTTTTATATCAGAGGATTCAAGCACTACAGCACCCGCACCGTCCGCGAAAAGCGTAACAGTTTTTTTGTCGTGCAAATCAAGGTATTTGCTCATAGCATAAGCGCCAATAACCAAAACTTTGTTATACTGCTCATCTGCTTTGATGAACTTAGCTGCTGTGTCACAGGCGGTTACGAATCCGGCGCAGGCAGTATTCAGATCAAATGTGCCCGCTTTAACCGCGCCGAGACGGTCCTGGATAACTGAAGCAGTTGAGGGAGATATATATTCAGGAGTATCAGTTGCAACAATAATTAAATCGAGCTCCGAAGCAGAAACTCCGGCTCCTGCAAGCGCTTTTTTTGCCGCTTCCTCTGCCAGATCAGCGGCGGACTGTTTTTCGCTGCACCATCTTCTTTCGCGGATGGTGAGATTTTCAACCAGCCAGGTATCAACGTCTTCACCGAGCAGATCGTTAAAGTAACTGTTCGGCACAACTTTTTCAGGAGCAAAGTGTCCGGTTCCGGTTATTCTTACTTCTCTCATATCAGATAACTAATCCGCCGTCAACAGAAAGAATCGCGCCGTTAACATAAGAAGCATCATCGCTCGCCAGATAGAGATATGCTTTTGCAATATCAAGAGGATCACCAAGACGCCCGACCGGGGTTTTCTCCCGCATCATTTGCAGTACCTTTTCAGGAACGCTGTTAACCATTTCAGTGGCAATAAATCCGGGGGCTACAACGTTTACCGTAATCCCTTTTTTGCCAAGCTCCCGCGCCCATACTTTGGTCATCCCGATAATCCCCGCCTTGGTTGCAACATAATTTGTCTGACCGAAATTGCCATATATACCAACGACCGATGAAGTATTTATAATGCGACCGTAACCGTTTTCAATCATTGCTGGCACTGCTGCTTTTGTGCAATTAAAAACACCCGTCAGATTTACATCAAGCACCGACTGCCACTGCTCTTCGGTCATCTTAACCAGTGTTGCGTCTTTTGTTATTCCGGCGTTGTTGACAAGAATGTCAAGTTTGCGGTATTTCCCTTTTACGGCAGAAACTGCTGAAGTGACCGACTCAAGCGAGGTAACATCTATCTGCATGAATTCAGTGGTGTATCCTTTTTCCCTGAGTGAAAGTTCCGCTGCTTTGCCTGCATCCGCATCACGGTCCCAAAGGATGACTGTTGCGCCTTCAGAGCAAAAAAGTTCTGCTGTGGTTTTTCCGATACCGCGCGCAGCACCGGTGATAATTGCTGTTTTTCCTGTTAATCTCATATTCATTTGTTGTTTCTATCGTTTGAAAAATACCAAACGATCCGGGCAAACCTTGAGCGGTCCGCCGGATCGGCCGCGTTACGCGGGGCTATTTATAAATCTTCTTCCGTTCTTTAGTCCATTCGTTCAGAAATTTTTCGTAGTGTTTTTCCATCAGGGAGTAAAACCGCTCCATCTCTAATACACGCAGAGCAGTGGTCTCAAGATCCTTATTTCTGTTGGACTTAAATTTCGCCTTCACTTCCGAGGCAATTCTGGTGTTGCTTTTAATCAGTTCCAGATTGTTCCGGAATGCGTTTTCAAAGATTGCGGGTTCAATTTCGTAGTAGTCTTTGCGGTTGTTTTCGGTAATCCAGGCCTTACGGATCAGATTGTGGTCTCTGAGCCGGCGGACGATCTGGCTGACTGGTCCCTTACTCCGCTTGAGAGATTTGCTGATTTCATCGAGGGAAACCGGGCCCGGGGAGTAAAGCAGAAGAGCCACCACATGCCCCATTAGCTTGCTCAGACCAAATGCCCTGTAGGCATCGCCAAAGCGGTGAATGAGCTCTTTACGGACCTGTTCTTCCTGAGTCATGATTCCTTATCTTTTGAAAAATTTCAAACGTTCAAAACTTAGGAGTATTTTTATTTAAAGTCAAGAAAAATCGAAGGAGCTCCGCAGCCGGGAATGGGGGGGGGGGCTGGAATTTGAGACGGAAGACAAGAGAGTTAAAAACAGCAGTGTTTAATACCGGCAGACACGGTTCTTGGCGCATTTGCGCGATGGTTCCTGGGGATTGGTTTAAACTCCGCGTTACTTCGCGGTTAACTTTGCTCCCTTTGCGTTAAAAAATTTCATGCATGTACATTGTTAATTGTACATTGCTTAGTACCGAAAAATATGGCTCTGCCAGGGACCGAGTTCTATAAACAACCCCGGCAGCATCAATTCCTCACGGTAACGGTGATAAACTTTATTGTTCAAAACATCTCGTAACTCAAACTGCTCATCGTAATCGCTGACGTCAAGCGGAAGGCGGCACTGTGATGTTGTTGCCGAGAAATTAACCACCACAAGTGCCTTTTCATTTTTCAAACTCCACTGCCAGGCAAGTAGGTTGATGTTTGAGTAATTATTTTCCCAGACTTTTTTACACTCAATAATCTTCCACTCCCCTTCATGAAAAATCTCTTCACCTGTAATCTGCAATAACTGTTCATAAAACGCTTCAACCTGTTCATTCACCTGTTCATTTGGTTCACGCCCAAGCTGCACGGGTAGTTTAATTCTTTTTCCCTGAAACTGACCGTGATGAAAAAACCGCATACCCTTAATTGTTGCAATAATTACTGCCGCGGCTAATGATTTGTCTTTACCCAGCGAAGTAACTGCTCTTTCTTCATCATGGTTTTCTATAAAACGGAGTGACTTCATCTGAAAAGAGTCTTCCGCTTTCAGATGATCGCGGACTTTTTCAGCGGTACTCTCATGCAGCCGGTCAAGCAGACGCTTGTCATAAGTATAATCAAACCCCAATTGCTGAAGCTCCCACTCAAGATCCCAATAGGCCTCGGCAATAAAAAGAAAATCCCGCCGTTTCTGCCTGACGGCAGAGATAAGTTCTGTCCACAGCTCCGGCTGTGTGTCATCGCGGTCGTCGAGCAGCATTCCCCAGGTATTCTGAAAAACATTATTCAGTGCCAGCATTGTCATATCACACCGGACGCCGTCACAGATATCGGTAAACTCAGTCAATGCAGTCTTATAATACTGCCTCAGCCCCGGATTGGTAAAGTTTACCTGTATGGTATCAGTCCAGGCAGGGAAAAACGGATCCCGTCCGTGGGCAAAGCATTTTCCGCCACTGTTTTCTGGTTTATAAAAAGTATGTGGCTCACTGTTATATACTTCCTCACTCACTTCAAGAAAAAACTCCGGATGTTTCTTAATCAGCTCGGAGTCCGCACTGAAGTGATTCGGCACAAAATCCAGTATCAGACCCAGCCCAAGTGAATGAAGTAAATCCCGAAAGGCCTTCAGGTCATTTGTTGTTCCGATTTCTTTAGCAGGGTGGTATATATTGATAGCATAGGGAGACCCGATTACATCATCCTTTGTCCAGTCCTTAAGTGCTTTGGCATAAGCGCGGATAAGTCCCTCCTCAAAACAATTTTTGGGTATTACCGACTCGCAGGTTTCCCAAACCCCCATCAGCCATATATACCTGAAGCCCCTGTCACGCAGAGACTCCCAGTATGAAGCCGGCACATCAAGCAGCCATCCATAATTTCCGCCGCGAAGCAGCAGACGGATGTTAATTTCATAGATCAAAGGATTATTCATTTTGACCTCTGTCAGATTTTTGACAACAGATATTCCAGACCGTTATTTATTCCGTTAGTACAGTGAATGCG
Source organism: Ignavibacteriaceae bacterium (assembly GCA_020848375.1). Taxonomy (GTDB): domain Bacteria; phylum Bacteroidota; class Ignavibacteria; order Ignavibacteriales; family Ignavibacteriaceae; genus H2-BAC3. Next base: position 7,127 of record JADLAF010000029.1, on the reverse strand, counting down.
CATCACCTTCCGGTGCTTGTTTCTGAGCGCCTGCAGATCTCCCTGTGCTTGCGCCGTAACAAGAACTCCGAATGTATATCCTTGTCCTGGCACATCAACATCCTTCTCAATCCTGCCGGTAATTTGCAGAAAAAGTCCGTTATTCTTTCCTCCCTTATGAAGCTGTCCGGTAGAGTGTAAAAAACGAGGTCCGTAACCGGAGGTGGTTGTACAGTGATATTTTTCTTTAATCCTGGTTCTTATCTGAGTAAGAAGCTTATCGGTTTTTTCATCATACGGAATAAAGCCGAGCAGTGAAACAAATTTTCCTTCAAGCTGCGATGTGAAGAAATCTGCCAGCGCTTTCTGAAGCACGGCTTTTTTGGTGTCGCCGTATATTTCAATCCCCTCTTCAGTGAAAGCGGGTTTCTCTTCCGGAAATGATCCGCTTGCCTTGTAAGCCGCCAGACTTTCGTTGGCGAGCGTTTTGGCAAGCTGAACATTCGGCTGATCAAACGGATTGATCTGAAGAACGGCTCCTGCAACTGCTGTTGCCATCTCCCACCGGTAAAACTCCTGCGCCAGAGTATATATATCACCCAGCTCAATGGTTATAATGTTGTGCTTCTTTTCAAGCAGAGTTTTTTTCACTGCATCGAGTTGTGCGTTATCATCATGTTCGAGCCGAAGAAAAACAAATACACGGTCTTTGCCATAAAACTCAGCGGAGGTAAACGGCTCATCGGCCACGGGGAGAATCCCTGCTCCTTCTTTGCCGGTGCTCTCGGCTACAAGCTGCTCAATCCACTGCGGGAATGATGCAATTGACGGGGAAGCGAAAAACGTCAGTTTATCAGCCCCGTGTTTGGCTGCCTCGCCGATTACAATTCCGGGCATCACACCAGGATTATTCAGCGGATTTTCTTCCTGGCAGGCCTTTTCCATCTGATCAGCAAATTTAAGGAATCGAGTAACATCCATCCCGATTAGTCCGGCCGGAACCAGACCAAATTCCGTAAGTACGGAATATCTGCCCCCTACCTCAGGCGGAGTACTGAAAATTTTCCTGAACCCTTTTTCTTTAGCCAAATGCTCAAGCCCTGAGCCGGGGTCAGTCAGAGCAATAAACTGGAGCCCTGGAAGCGGATTTTCGTTCGAGACACTCTCAAAAAATGTATGGAAAAATGACATAGTCTCCGCCGTGCCACCTGATTTACTGGCCACCACAAAGAGCACTTTTTCGAGTTCGTGGCTATCAAGAATCTGCTGAACAACCGCCGGATGAGTACTATCAACTATGGAAAGGGTTGGATACTTCTTTTTTGACCCAAATGTCCTTGAAAAAACCTCTGGTGCCAGACTGCTGCCCCCCATTCCGAGCAAGAGCACATGTTCAAACTCTTGTGCTATTTCATCTGCAAAAAAGCCGATTTCGGCTGTTTTGGCTAAATTGGCCGAGGGGAGACTCAGCCATCCGAGCCGGTCACTCAGTTCAACATTATCTTCCTTTTTGCTTTTCCAGACAGTGAAATCTTTTTCCCGGATTCTTTTTACAACATTATTTTTTAAAAATTCATCTGCTGTCTTCTGAACGGCCTTCTGAATCGTATCTTTCAGGACATAAGAAATTTTATTCATTTTTTCCTCAAAGTAGAAAAACTGTTATTTACACGCAGGTAAACTATGGAAAAATGACATGATTTTCTAAAAAGATACTTTTATCCGGCAGACGGTTTTTTTGTGATTTTTCATAGATTTGTCGTACATTCTCATTTGACGGGAACAAGGTTTATGAGACTCTGCATTTTCTCTGTGACGATGCAAATGCGGATGTTCTTACTAAAGCAATACACCTGCTTAGCTTTGCACTTTTCATATCAAATTTCAATTCCTCCCGAACACCTTCTTTATATTTTTCTCCGGACCAAAAACCACCAATATATCTCCCCGTTCAATTACTGTGCCGGCATCCGGAATGCCGATAATCTTTTCAATGTTTTTCTTTCCAATTCCCAATACTCCTTTTGATTCAGCCATACGTCTGATGGTAATCAGACTGACGCCAAAGTTTTTTCTTAATTCCAAATCCTTTAACGATCTGCCGATATATTCACCCGGTGCTTCCGCTTCAATGATTATGTAATCATCATTAAGACTAAAGGAGTCAATAATGTTTTTCATCGTGAGTGACTGGGCAAGCCGTATTGCTGTTTCTTCCTCAGGCAGCAGTATCTCAGCCACTCCCAGATGCTGCAATATTTGCTGATGTTGTGCTGTAACAGCACGGACTATGATGCGCTTAACACCTATCTTCTGCAGGTTCATAATGGTTAGAAGCGTTTCTTCAAAATTATCTCTCAGAGCAATTACTACCGCGTCAAACTCTTCAAGACCCTGTGTTCGCAGCACTTTTAAGTCACAGGAGTCAAGACACACTGTGTGAATCACCACATCCTTTATCTGATCCAGTTTTTCTCTGTCCCGGTCAATTGCCAGCACTTCACTGCCCAAATCAGTAAGTTTAAGGCAGAGATATTCGCCAAAATGACCAAGTCCTATAACAGCTATTTTTTTTCTCATTTCAAAAACCTATATAATAATATTTTCTTCTGAAAAACGGTATTTGCCTTCACTCTTCAAACGAAGGAAAGTAAATAAAAATGTCAGCAGCCCAATCCTCCCAAGAAACATCATGATTATTATTATGGACTTTCCAGCCGGACTGAGTGAGGCGGTAACTCCCGTTGTAAGCCCGACTGTGCTAAACGCTGAAATAACCTCAAACAACAGCGGAATAAATTCTTTATCAGGTTCAGCCAGCATAAGTGCAAAAATTGCCATTGCAATAAAAAAAACTGATAGAATAATGGTTGCAAATGATTTAATAACAGCCACCTGCGGAATTTCCCGCCCCCAAAGCTCAACATATCTTCTTCCTCTGCCCAGACTTATCAAGTTGAGCATGGCAACGGTAAATGTTGTGGTTTTAATGCCGCCTCCGGTTGAACCGGGTGAGGCGCCTATCCACATATATAATACCATAATAAAAAGCGTTGGTTCCGTGAGAACGGAAAAGTCAACAGTATTAAATCCTGCCGTCCTGAGCGTTACCGACTGAAAGAGAGATGCAACAAACTGATCAGCAAAATCCATTCCGACGAATGAATGTTTTGTCTCCAGTATATATATAAGGACAAATCCGCTGACCAGCAAAACAACTGTTGACACTATAACAATTTTACTGTGCAGTGAAAGCCGCCTTCTGATAAGTCCTCTCCTGCTGAACGGGTTTATCGCCCTGCCGATATTAGACATTACCGGAAACCCAAGCCCTCCCAGAACAATAAGTGCCATCACCGTGAAAAGCAGAACATTGTTTGAAACCAGATATGCACTGGTAAGTCCTTTAGGATCAAGTGAAAAACCCGCGTTGCAGAAAGCAGAGACCGAATGAAAAATCGCAAAGTAAATTTTATCTTTTCTTCCTGACAGATAGGCCAGATCAACAGAGTAATATATACTAATGGCTCCTATTGTTTCAATGATCAGGGTCATCAGCACAATAATAAGCACCGTCTGTCGTATTTTGCCTGTACTTTCCTCATCTAGCATATCCCTGAGGGTTGCGTACTCCTTAAGCTGAGCAGTGTTGCCAACAATAACGCTGATAAACGTTGTGAGGGTCATAATTCCCAGACCGCCAAGCTGAATAAGAAAGAGAATGATGAGCTGTCCGGTAAAAGTAAAATAAGAACCGGTATCAACCACAACCAGACCAGTCACGCAGACCGCGCTCGCTGAGGTAAAGAGTGCATCCAGGAAATCCATACCAGCGGCGTGTGTTGCCTTCGGCAGAGAAAGCATCAGCGACCCGAGTAGTATCAGGAAAAAGAAACTGAACATCAGCAGTGCCGGAGGATGAATACGGAAATTAGTAAGACGTGAACTCAGACGCACCCAGTTAAAAACTAATGCAAGTAACAGGAAAACCTGGCTGGCAACAAGATATACATTGGTAACAGCCACCGGAGTAAGGTTCGGATTTAGCGAAAGGGCTATCCCCGATGCAAGATCGGGAAACAACAGGTACGCACCTATAAAAAGAAGTAGAAGCGACTCCCCTTTCCGCAGCTTTATGTACTCAGGTATATTCTTCGCGGTAACTATCTGAAGCATACTGAGAATAAAATAGATATTCAATATATATATCCGGAGCAGATTACCCGCCTCGCTGTATGCCGGTTCAAGGTTAAATCCGTATTCAGCCACCATGCTGATACCCGCAAGCGCGGCCAGCACCGCCCTGAGAATGCGGAACGCCCGGTACAGGAAATCACCGTATGATTCCCATTTTTCAAATGATCTGTTTTGCCCGCCCCGCTCTTTTTTGAAGCGGCTGAGTAATTTGCTCAAGTATTACCGTAATTATTGCTCTTTACCGGCTCAATTTACTCAAATAACCGCTAAGGATGAAAGCATCCGGCCAGTTAAAAAAAGGCGGATTACATTTCGCCCGCAGGCAGTGGATAGCTTCGGTCGGATATCCGGGCATGGATACGTAAAATATCACTGAAATTTCATCTCCTCTTTGATATATTCAAAAGTAATAAATTGTAAATTTTCGAATATTTTATGGGGACTGGCAGAATCTGTTATTTTCAGGTTTGCAGCCCGTCTTTTCGTCTTTAGCAAAATGCCTGTACAAATAACTGCTCACAGAGGCGCCTCGGGTTCGGCGCCTGAAAACACTATTATTGCACTGCAAAAAGCCATTGAGGCAGGGGCTGAGTATGCCGAAATTGACGTGCAGGAAACCTATGACGGGAAACTGGTATTATTGCATGACCCCGATCTTAAAAGAACCACCGGAATCAAAAAGAATATCTGGCAGACCACATACGATAAGATAAAAAATCTTGATGCCGGCTCCTGGTTTTCAGAGGAGTTCAAAGGTGAACGCATCCCTCTTCTTGAAGATGCTATTGAGTTTATAAGAGGAAGGATGCTGCTGAATATCGAACTAAAAACCAATGGAAATGAGGTACGGCTGGCTGAACGGGTTTGCGAAATAGTTAAACGGATGAATTTTTCCGATCAGGTTATCCTCACTTCATTTGAACCTGACCAGCTCAGAGCCGCGGAGATAACCTCACCCGGGATTCGCACCGGACTGATTTTTTACTTTATGCCATCTTATGATATACTTTCAATGCCGTATTCTGTTTTGAGTCTTCACAAAAGAAATGCCGGAAAAAAATTCCTTGATCAGGCACGCGAGGCGGGCAAAGAACTGCACGTCTGGACTGTAAACGAGGAAAAAGATATGCACGATCTGATTCAGACTGGGGTTGATAACATAATTACCAACTATCCGGAACGGCTGAGAAGCATTCTCAGACCGGTCAGATAGTTTTGCGTTAATTCCCCTTCATCATAATAGCCCGTCTTTGTAATTTTGATAATGATATTTTGTCCGGTTTATTCTCACAGTTTTAAGTGCTAAGCCGTGGGTCATCCTCATTCTCACGAGCATAATCACGATCATCACCTGGAAAAAATGGGTACCAGGTTTGCAATTGGCATTGCGCTTAATGTTCTTTATATAATAGTTGAAGGCGGTTTCGGATACCTGACCGGCTCACTTGCCCTGATTGCGGATGCAGGGCATAACCTTGGGGATGTGCTGGCACTTATGATTTCCTGGTTTGCACTATATCTCTGTTCGCTGCGCCCCGGCGGAAATAAAACCTACGGATACCGGAGATCAAGCATCCTGGCCGCGCTCTTTAATTCAGCACTTCTTCTTGTTGCCGCGGCTCTCATTGCAGCAGAAGCAGTGCAGCGGTTCTTCACACCGCAGTCAGTCCCCGGCAAGGAGATAATGATTGTGGCCGGCATAGGGATTCTGCTCAATTTTGCCACTGCTATGCTATTTTACCGGGACAAAGAACATGATCTTAATATCAAAGGCGCATATCTCCACATGATGGCTGACGCACTGGTCTCACTCTCGGTTGTTGTCGGCGGATTTGTCATTTATACCTGGAATTTATTTCTCCTTGACCCGCTTATCAGTTTGGTTATTGTTGCCGTGATTGTATATAATACCTGGGGCGTGCTGCGCGACTCGCTCAATCTTGCGATGGACTTCGTCCCCGGTAAAATTAATCTCCCCGAGGTCAGAGGATTTCTTCTTTCCATCAATGGCGTGAAAGAGTTACACGACCTCCACATCTGGGCTATGAGCACAACCGAAACCGCGCTGACGGTGCATTTGGTGATGCCTGATACCGATGCTGATGACAAACTGCTCACCGATATCTGCGGTGATCTGAAAAAACTTTTCGGGATAGCTCATTCAACCATTCAGATTGAAAAGGGAAATGACGCACACCCCTGTTCTCTGAATAATGCCAGCGCTTCACAATAACTAATCAGTTTAATAAACCGGAGCAGGTAATAATGTTTCAGAAAATTAACTTTATGTTCGGTCTTGTTATGATCTTTGTTTATTTCGGCGCCGGAATGTTTTTCCTACTTGGCAAAGAATATCTGGATATGAACGAGACATTCCGCATAGCATTCGGGCTTATTGTTTTATTTTACGGTGTGTTCAGAGGATATAAAGCGTATCTTCACTTTAAGAAAAGCAAAGAAAAACCGGAAGAAGAAAACTAACGAGTGTATATTTTCCAGTAGGGACGGGTCGCGACACGTCCTATCGCGTATCTGTGCCAAATATATCACAGGCGCAATTGCCGGTTTAGGACAACTCACGAGTTGTCACCACAAAAACCGCGTGGTAGATATCTTTCCGGCACAGTGGGGGCGACATATCAATAACACAACAACACAAACACGCAACCCAAGCCCCTTAGGGGCAGCATAAAAATCCGTAAAAATCCGCGCGGTTCTATCTCGCATCTGTGTCGTATATGTCACAGGCGCAATTGCCGGTTTAGGACAACTCACGAGTTGTCCCTACAAAAATCACGCTGTATATATCAAGCACCGTGGGGGCGACATAGAAATCCGTCTAAATTCGAGTGGTCCTATCGTTTAACTGTGTCGTATATTTCTCAAGCGCAATTGCCGGTTTAGGACAACTCACGAGTTGTCCCTACAAAAATCACGCTGTATATATCAAG
>JADLAF010000028.1 GCA_020848375.1 Ignavibacteriaceae bacterium | reverse complement strand
TAATTACTAATCACTAACTACTAATTATTTCATGAGCATTATTTTTACCGAGCGGCTGAACTTTCCGGCTGCAAGAACGGCAATATATATACCGGAGGGTAAATCTCTTCCGTTAAATTGTTCCTGATAATAACCTGCGGCTATGGTTTCATTGACGATTGTTGCAACTTTTCTGCCGAGCAGGTCAAACACCTTGAGTGACACCATCGCTGCCTCCGGTATCTGATAGCCAATAGTGGTTTCCGGATTAAACGGGTTTGGGTAATTTGTTAATAAGGTAAAGTTCTGTGGTGCTGTCTCGACTGGTTCATATACATCGGTCAGAGTGGAATCAAATGAGAGAATCCTGAGTCCGTCTGCGCAAACCACATTTCCGCCGGATGCTGCATTGCTTATCACTACACGGTCAGTGTGTGTTCCGGTAAAAGTAAACTCTCCGATATTGTTCCACCGGACTCCGTTTAATGACTGATCAACTCTTACGGTATCAATACCATTAGCATGATAGATGATATATGGCGTGTTCTCTGCGCGGTCTGAGGCGGCAACCCACCAGGCGGACAGGGTATATATACCAGGCGCGGGGAGATTAAGCTTAAACTCTGCCGTTCTTTCTCCGGTGCCAACTTGTGCAACGCGAGCCGGAGTTCCGCCCCACCAGCCGCTTATGGCTGACTGAGTCCATGTTCCTGTAAGAGTGCAGAAAACTGAATCATCAGTGTCATATTTTTTATTCAGATAGGCAGCAGGGAAAAGCGGAAGGGAATCCGGAATTACAACCGAGACCATAGTAGGGATTGCTCTCTGAAACGTTCCCCCCTCCGGACGGTTAACCAGTGTTGTCCCAACCGCCATCTGGCTTGAGCCGCCGCCGTCTAAGTTCATTGCATCAGTGCAGCCGAGGTCTTTCAGAACCGTGGCGAGTTCACTCAACGAAAGTCCTTCAGAGATGGTTTGTCTGCCATCAGCTACAAACAGAATCACGCGTTTGTCGGCGGTAAATCCGATTGCGCTTCTTGGATCGCGGTTGGTGAGTCCGACACCCGAACCCCAGAAAACTTCTTCGGTGTAAGTGATGCGTATCTGGTTGTTTTTTATAAGCACGGGACCGCCTCCTACGCCAGCTTTTATTTCATACATAGCGGAGCCGTTTAGCGGTGAAGGCGCGGGCACCGGTGTGCCCTGAACATTATTCAGCGGATTTGAAAATCGGTATATATCAATCACTCTGTTGCCGAAGTGATAAATCCAGTCAACTGACATATCGCGCGTTTCTTCTATGCTCCAGAACCCGCGCGTCAGGTAATAGGTACGGCTGTCACGGACTACAGATGCAATGTTTTTTGCATATACAATATCCGGATTCACCAGAGCGGAATATGATGCACCGGATGTTACATCAAAGTAACCGCCGTTTATTGATGCGATGGTGTTAAATCTCTGGGAAAATGAAGTTATACCTTCTCTTCCGACCAGATTAAAATAGGGCTTTACCACTGCGCCCTGCTTTTTGAGGTCAATCTCTATATACCAACACTGCAGGGCAGGGGTTGAGCGTGCTCCCTTATAAACCTTAACGTTTTCAGGCAGGATAAACTGACTGGTTATCTCAAAAAAGTTTATCTGCTGTGTATATACAGGTATAAAAAACAAAAGAAAAAATAACACTGAAAGCCGGCTCATGTTACCAGTCCATAAACTTTTTGATAATCATCTGACGGTCAGATTCTTTTGCAACAGAAAGCAGCGGGAAACCGAGGGTAAGAACTTTATAGCTTCCTTTGAAGCCAACAGCAGCGCCAAAATCATTCTCAGCATAGCGCAACAGGATCTTGCCTCCCTCTACTCCATTATATGAATCAGCAGAAACCAGCTTCATAAACGGCTCGCTCTCATTTAAGTCAAGTGCCACCGGTGCTGTATCAGCATATATACCCTTTAAAACAGGTTTGAGCAGTTGGTTTTGTGAAAATGCCGCGCTCCACCTCCATTTCAGATAAGAGGTTGCAAACTGCGGCAGAGTGGTATCGCTTTTCCCGGAAGCATGAATATCTGAACCAACATAAGCGCCGCTGAGGAGAAGTGAGCCGCCTGCATCAAGAAAAGTGCTGATTCTATCCCGCATCTGCGGAGTTAAAACTGAGTATCTCGGTTCAAGAGAATTCCTTCCCGGCAATTTGGTTTTTTTCTCCCGCTCAAAAATGAAATCAGCATACTGGTAATCATTCATCGTAAAGTCACCGATCTCAACCGCCTCATCAGAGGAGGAAACAAATGACCAGCCAAGTGCTCTATATATCAGACCGTGGCGGTAGATGTAGTCAAATGTGTTGCCGGTTTTAACCTGTTTTTCATAGTCAGTTGCAGAAGAGCCGTGTCCCGGACGGTCGTTGGTCATATATTCAGAGCCGGGGTCAAAATCATACTGATATCCTGTGAAAGCGAGGTCATAACGGTCTGGCACGCCCGGGTCAACGGAGGAAAGAAATCCGGAGAAGCCGGGTGTTCTCACAGCCATAGGTCCAGATACCCGGTCAAATGCGTTTACCAATAGCGCGGTTCCCCTGGATGCCGGGGCGGAGTATATACTCATCTCCTCAGAGGGGAAACTTTCTCCACCCTCATTAAGGGCTGATACTTTGAACCGGTAAATAATGCCGGGCTCAACGAGAATTTCAGCCGAGGTTTCTGTTACATATATACCATTGTTAAAACCCAGGTCATCCTTTGCTGTGTAAATGATATATCCTGTCGGCTCGGCTGTGCTTTCAAGCGGGTCTGAAGCGGGTCTCCAATTCAGAAGTGCTGTTTTCCCATCTTTAAGCCGGGCGCTAAGGTGGGTAACCTGAAGCGGCTGTACGATATAAGGAATATCATACTGTGCGGAAAGAAATCTGAGCATGCCCTTATAGATGGCACGGGAGACGGTAAAGCGAAATCCCGGATCCTTAAACAAAATCATATCAGAAAAATTCTGGTGTGAAAGCAGCTCAAGCAGGGCAGAGGGAAAATTTGGTCTGGCTGATTCACTGTAACCGGCATCGCGGAGCTCTCTTCTTGTCCAGAGGGTGTCATAACCGCTGCGGATATCTTGTACGATCTGTGTTTGCAGAATATCAGCAAAGTCGCGGTTAGCCATACGCGAAACCCCGTCAGGGAAGAAAGTGGTTGAGTCCAGACCGTTGGTTGTATATATCAGCAGGGTTCCAATGATGCTTTCATCTTTTGTAATACCCGCGTCAGTGTGGAAGGCCAGCGAAAGATCCATCGGGACGTTGAGCCCTTTTGCGCTCCGGTCCCGGTTCGGGCCGAATGGCGCACCGTAAAGATAGTTGCCATACTCAGCGCGGCTCTGGTAATCATCGTTATAGTCACGTCTGTTGCGGTTTAAGCTCCATACTAAGGTGTCGGGTAGTCCGGCATACTGCAGCCAGTATCGGGCCCCCTCTATATATTTGGGCATACCGCTGGTCTGACCGTTGCGTTTTACCACACCCATCCCTCCGCCGAATCTGACTGCATCTGCGGCTATATGTCTGCCTCTCTGCGGTGATGCGTTGCTTATGGCTACCTTACCTGTTTCAGTATGTACTCCCTTTTCAAAATGAAAATCGCCCAGATAAACCCAAGTTCCTCCTCCGGCAGACTGGTTGATCAGAAATACTGTCTCCCCGCCGGTATGATGCACCGTATATCTTGCATCAGTACATCCTTCTGAGTCATTAGCATAGGAGATATATACAGGATACATACCGCTTTCGGGAATCTCCGGTATATATGAAACGGTAATTCCTCCGTTAGGATCCGCAGGTATCCGGAGATGTGTTCCTGTCAGGAACGGATTGTCTGCTGTATCAAGTTCAGAGGTGGACATCATAAAGCCGGGAGTTTTTGTGGTAATGGCGCGTATATCTTTCCCCTCGGTCTTAAACACTGATTTCCCTTTGGCAAAGGTATGTCCTTCATCATTGTCAACCACCACTTCGTGTATCTGGGGACTTCTCTCCCTCGGCATCCAGACGTTTGCGCCAGCGTTCTGAAGCATCGGCACAAGATAGGGGATGACAAAAGAAGTTGGGACTAAATCTTCGACGGCCTCAAAAAGACGAGGTCTTTGCCACTCCCACCTCTGCTGATCGTTACTGTAATACCATCCGTGACTTTGCCAGAGGAGGATGTTCCTGTTATGTAAACCCTTTTCTGCTGCGGCCGGTCTCGAAATATTTTTTATGACTGGCTGATCAAGTGCGGGATTTCCGGGGGGAATTCTCTCTTTATTGAAGAGCTCCTTTGATGACCGGTAGTAATTGGGAATCAGTTCTTCGAGCAGTGATTTTCCGCAGACCAGCAGAAATTTGTATCCCGGATACTGAGCATGGTAAATTCGTGTCAGTTCCTTCCGGAGAGTGTCGGTCGTTTCCTCCCTGAATGGAAAGAAACTGGTTTCGTAGCTGAAGCGGATTTCAATTTCCTTTGCATCCTCCTTCACAATTACTGAATCTGCCTTTGCCCTGCTATGAAACCCGAGCTTTTTCAAAAAACTGCGAATCTCCAGTTCCGGGGTTGGCGCCTGCTTTACTTCATCCTTTTGCACAGTTACACTGGAGGAACATCCTGCCGCGGTGAGCAGGAGAGCAGAAATAATGGGGAGTAGTATGAGGGTTTTTATTCTATGTGAGTTCATGAGCTTTACTGCAGTAAAAATTTTGTTTCTTTCTGAAATATAAGAATTCCTTCTGTCAGGGCTTCCATCTGGCGGGTCTGAAGGGAGCAAAACATGAAGGTAAATACCGGAAAAGCGACCGGGGCTGAGTTCCGGCTGTGTATGTGAAATCACAAGGTATCTTTGTTTTGGCAGGATAATCTCTTTAAATTTAGGTTCACATTTTAAGAAAAGAAGAGTTCAGGTTTATGGCGGAAAATAGTCATATTTACGAAAAAGTAGAAAAACTCTCCTCCTCGTTTGATTACAAGTCAGGGGAAGTATCCATTATACTTGCAGCCGGTCATGGCAAGCGCATTAAATCCCACCGTTCAAAAATGCTTCACGAAATCTGGGGCGTCCCTACGGTTCAGCGTGTTTACAACGCCAGTCATGCAGCTTTCCCCGAAGTAAACAGCATTCTGGTCGTTGGCATTAAGGCAAGCGATGTAATGGATGTTATCGGCAAACGCGAGCGGACTCTGTTTGCGTATCAGGAAGTTCAGAAGGGAACAGGTCATGCAGTACAGATCGGGCTTGAAAGAATCACCAGCCAAGGATTTTCCGGAACCGTTTTCGTACTTCCGGGGGATATGGGACTGATTGATTGCGAGACGCTTTCAATGTTCCGGAAAAGTTTTGCTGAATCAAAAAATGATATGATGGTTCTGACCGGAGTTTATGAAGGGCATCAGGATGAAAACCAGTATGGTCGTATTATCAGAATTAAAGAGAAAGACTGCGACGGAAAAAGCTCAGGACCCGATGCAGGAAAAGTTCTTGAGATTAAAGAGTTTAAGGATATTCTCAGCATAAGAGAAGATGAACAGTATATTGCAAGTTATAACGGCAGGAAATACAGTTATACCCGCGCGGAACTGCTTGCAACAAAGGAATATAACTCCGGCGTTTATGCGTTTGACTATGAAAAACTGCACAAGCTGGTCTTTTCACTATCATCAGACAACGCGCAGAATGAAATATATATCACAGACCTTATCGCCGCGTTTAATTCTAACGGCTATTCAGTCGGCGCGGTTAGCCCCAGACACGAATATGTGGTTATGGGTTTTAATGATAAGTCAGTACTCAAGGAGATGGAAGAAATCTACCGCCGCAATATCTATGATAAAATTAAAAACATTATCGAGATTGATGACCCGGATGATTTTTACATTGAAGAAAGCGTGATGAATGATATTCTGGAGATGGACAAAGAGGGCGTGCCCCTTGATATACGTATCGGGCGCGGCGCTCATATTGGCAAGGGTGTAAAGCTGAATTACAATGTTCATCTGAAAAAAAATGTAACCGTTACCGGAAACGTCATCTTCGGAAAGAACGTAACCGTGTGGGAGAATGTTCTTCTCTCAACATTTCCGCATCAGAAATTTGTTATCGGCAACAGTGTTGAAATTCTCTGGGGAGATATCATTAAGGGCAGTATCACCATAGGTGACGGAGCCCGAATCGAGTCAAGTGTTAATATGACGGGCAGTGATGAGTTCCCCCTTATTATTGGTAAGGGTGTGCTTATAAAAGGCACCAGCTATATCTATGGTTCGGTCATCGAGAACGATGTGCATATTGAACATAGCGTGATCATTAAGAAACGGATTAACCGCCTGATTAAACGAAATGGGGAGCTCCAAAAGATACGGTTTTATCTGCCGATGCCATCCGGTGTTGATGCGGTAGAATCTTTGTAGAAGTAAAAGGGGGAAAGGAACGGTTTAAAATAAAAGATGATGAGGTTCCGCGAGGAATCTCATCATCATCTTCAAACTTTAGAAAAAATCAGGCGGTCTTTACTGTTAAGCCGTTAACAAATTTGGTCAGGGCAGACTTTTTTCTTGAAGCATTATTCTTCGGAATTCTGCCTTTGGTAGCCATTCTGTCCAGAACTGCAACTGCTTCTCTGTAAGTCTTATCTCCCTCTTCCTTTTCGGTAAGGGCATAGACTTTCTTAATTAAAGTCTTCATCTGAGAAACGGATGATTTGTTAATTTCGTTTCTCTTTGAGTTCGTTCTGATTCTCTTTTTAGCTGATTTGTGATTAGCCATTATTATTCCATTAAATTAGAGCCCACAAAAATAGGACTAAGCGGGCTCATTGTCAAATTAATTTTCCGGCCAGATCAAGATAAAATTGATAATTCCTTATAAACAAAGTAGTTAGCATGCTTTTTCTGGAAATAACTTGAAGTAAAACCGCCTAAAGCCATATATTAAAACACATTAACCCCTCAGAGCCCCCCCTCTCCGGATAAAAAGTCATTGATTTCCCCTCCTCTAAGATAGTATATTTAAAGATAACTTTTTTTATATTAGGTAAGGATGACCGGAACTGTAAGATTCTTTGTTTTTGTTGTAATACTTCTTATTCCGGGACTGACGGAAATACTGCCGCAGATTATTTTTCGAGAACCGGAATCTACAGTAAAACGTTCTTCTGAACTTGATTACCTCGAAAAATCAGAACTCCGGTCTAAAATCATCCTTAACGGGGGCTGGAAATTTTCCAAGGAGGGGGATGACGGTTATATTATTCAGGTCCCTTCCGCGTTTAATCGTCCCGGCGAGTTTATCTTTGAAAGGGAGTTTCAGCTTTCCAAGAAGGATATAAACTCCTCAACTTTTCAGCTTCATTTTCTCGGTTTAAACTACTCTGCCGAAGTTTCAGTAAACTCCTTTGTTATTTACAAACATGGCGGAGGAGAATATCCTTTTGCAATATCACTGGCGCGAGATCTTCTCATTTATGAGAAACCGAATAAAATAAGTATCAAAATTTCCTCATTTCTTGATTCACGAAATACCCTGCCCTTCAGACAACGTTTTCTTAATCCGCTGCCTTCCTTCGGAATCTTTCGCGATGTTTACCTGCTTAAAAGTCCGCAGGTGCATATTAACAGAAATTATTTTAAGTACAGAGTTTCCTCTGACGGTAAAAAAGTTTCAACAGTCAGCGGAATAAAAATTTCGAACTTTACGTTTCAGCGTGACACACTGATAAACGGAGACCAGTTCTCGCTGAAAGTCGGATTCCGTAATATGACCACGGGCGAGATAACCGAAGCAGCATCAGGAAGTATAACGGTAAAACGCGGTAAAGAAGCGAATATCACCATCTCTGCTGATATCGTCAATCCGCGACTCTGGACTCCCTCACAACCGGATCGGTATGAAATCCGGTATGAACTGTATAATGGTTCTGTTAAAATTGATGAAATAAACCGTCCTTATTCATTTTATCATCTTGAAAGAAGTGACTCAGGTCTTAACCTCAACAACCAGCCGTTTGTTCTTCAGGGCGTTACGTATATACCATCTTCCCCCGGAGGAGCGGGACTGCCAGGATATGCAGACTTCGAAAGTGATCTCCGCATTATTAAGGAAACCGGATTTAACGCGGTGCGGATTCCGATGATGCTGCCTCATCCGTATATACTGGATGCCTGTGAACGTCTTGGGCTTCTGGTCTTCGCGGAACTTCCGCTGAATTCAGTACCTTCAGATCTGCTTATTGAGAACAACTACCGCAGCCGCGTCCGCAACTACCTTAATCAGTTTGTCCGTGGATACTCCGGATACGGGGCAATTGCCGCGATCGGATTCGGGACAGGATATATAGGTGACCAGGCGGGTGTGGCAGAGTTTTTTACTGATCTTAAATCAACTGCGCAGAAGGGCACAAACTGGCTGACATACGCTTCGTTTATTCCTGCTGACATTACCTACCCTGACGGAATTGATTTTTACGGAATCGAATTTTCTGGTATGCCGTTTGAACAGATGACGGAAACCTATAAAGTATTGCAGGAAAAACTCGGTAAGGGAAGACTTTTTGTCAGTGAGGCCGGATATCTGGCTAATCTAAAAGGCGCGAGCGGATATATAAACCCAAGCTCATTTGAAGCGCAGGCAAAGTATTTTCAGGATATGCTCACCTTTTTTGAAACCGGTAATCACAGCGGCTGGTTTTTGCATACAATGTTTGACTACCATGCTTCTTACAGTTCAATCGTATCAGGATATAACAGCGAGAAACTGATTAATTACGGAATTCTGGGTGAGTCAGGGAAAAAAGAAACTCGTCTTGCCTATAAAGTGATTATGTCTAAAATGCTTAACCTTGAACGGGTGACTATTCCTATTGGTATCGCTAAACATGATGCGCCGATGGAGTTTATCATAGCCGGGATTCTTCTTGCATTTATGACGGGACTGATGGTTAACTCAGGCAGAAAGTTCAGGGAAGAAGCCCTGCGTGCTCTGATGAGACCATATAATTTCTTCTCTGATGTCCGCGATCACCGCATGATATCAGGTATGCAAACCTTTCTGCTGGCAATGATTACCGCGGGTATTATGTCAGTTGTATTTATGAGTCTGCTGTATAACCTTAAGGATAGTGTTCTCTTTGAAAAATTCCTTCTTTCCTTCAGCAGTGAAAATATCATTAATATCATGAGCTACCTGACGCGTCATCCACTGCAGGGAATGCTTGTGATGACGGTTCTGTTTCTGATCAAGTTTTTAGTCCTGACCATCGGAATCCGGCTTTTTGCTTCATTCGTGATGAACAAAGTATATCTTTCCCACTCATATTATATTACAATCTGGTCATTTATTCCCGTTCTTTTGCTGATACCGGTTACGGTTGTTCTGTATCAGTTTATACATCAGAACGAACTGGCGGTGTATATATACTGGGCTCTTGGCATTTTTTTCTTCTGGATTCTTCTGAGAATTCTGAAGGGAGTTTATGTCATTTATGATACTAACCCGCTCAAAGTTTACGGATACGGGTTTCTTATTCTTCTCGGCGCGGCTGCCGCGGTGCTACTGTACTATCAGATTAATGATGCAGCATTTTTTTTCATCATGAGAGCATTTGCCGAAAGCGGGGTGGTCTGACCATTGTATTTATCGCGATTAGAAATTTTAGGATTTAAGTCTTTTCAGCAAAAGACTGATGTAAGGTTTAATCCGGGTCTGACCGGCATTGTTGGTCCGAACGGCTGCGGCAAAACCAATATAGTAGATGCTATCCGCTGGTGCCTGGGTGAACAGAAGAGCAGCACGCTCCGTTCAGATAAAATGGAAAATGTTATATTTAACGGAACTGCAACTAAAAAACCGATGGGTATGGCAGAGGTTTCTCTGGTGATACAGAATCACAAGGGACTGCTTCCGAGTGAATATAACGAAGTTGTTATCACCCGCCGCATCTTCCGTTCAGGTGAAAGTGAATATCTGCTTAACCGCAACCTTTGCCGGCTTAAAGATATTACCAGTCTTTTTATGGATACCGGTATGGGGTCTAATGCTTATTCAGTAATTGAGCTTAAGATGGTTGAGTCTATCCTGAGCAACAAAGCTGATGAGCGCCGTGTAATGTTTGAGGAAGCAGCGGGTGTAAATAAATATAAACTGCGCCGCCGTCTTTCACTCAAGAAACTTGATGATGTCCGGCTGGACCTGAACCGCGTTAATGACATTATCTCTGAAGTGGAAAAGCGTGTTGCCACGTTAGAACGTCAGGCAAAACGTGCTGATAAGTTTAACATTCTGTCAACACAGCTTAAAGAAATTGAACTTGAGTTTGTTTCCCGCAAACTCGCTCTGCTGGAACTTGAAAAGCTGTCACTCTATCAGAAAAAAGATGAAACATCACACAGACGTTCAGTTATTGATTCTGAAATTGACTCGCTTGAAGAAAATCTTAACGGTCTTAAACACGAGCTTGATGCTATTGAAGAACAGCTCCGCGAAAAGCGTAACGCTATCACCGCTGAAACGGAAAAGATTCACCACGCGAGCCAGGCAGTTTCAGTTACTGACGAGAGAAGAAAATCACTTCAGAAAAACCTTCTTACTTACGAAAAAGAAATTGAAGATCTTAAGCAGGATGACGAATATACCTCCTCTCTGATTGAAGAGTACAAAGAAAGAATAGAAGAACTCTCTTCTGAACTTGCCACGCTCAAGGTAAGGAAAGAGGAGATTGAATCCACAAAGGATGCACGAGCAGAAGAACTGGAAAAGAAACGCAAAGAGCTTGATGACTTTACGCAGGGACTGCTCAAAAAACACCGTGATCTTTCCTATCTCGAAAATCAGATCAACGCACTGCAGAAGGCCATTGACGGTGAGGCAGCCCAGTTAAAACAGCGTGAAGAGCAAAAACTCAGGCAGGATGAAAAATCCGCTAAATCAGCTCAGTTCCTGGACAATCTTCAGAAGGACCGCTCCGAGACTGAAAACCAGATTGTCGCAGCAGAAGCCGAGCTCGCCGAAGCTCAAAAGCGCAAGGAGCAGCTTGAACTGCTTCTTTCAACACTGCGCAAACAGGAAGCTGATGAAAAAAATCTTCTCTTTTCAATTAAAGATAAGATTACCTTCATTAAAAATCTTATTGATAACCTGGAAGGATTTTCTAAGGGTTCTAAGCTCCTTATGGAAAAAGATGAGTGGACATCGGGGCAAAAGAATCTGCTCGGAAATCTGGGAAATACTCCGGTGAAGTTCCGTCTGGCAGTGGAGTCAGCCCTGCGCAATAATATCAATAATATCATCGTGAGCAGTCTTGATGATGTGCTTAAAGGTATTTCCCTTCTTAAGAGTGGCAACGCGGGTAAGGCATCTTTTTATTTTTCATCAGCAGATGAAAATAAAGCAAAGGGTATTTCTGGATTTTTCAAAACATATATACAGAAAAAAGAACGCCGTAAGATTGAACTTTCTGACGGATTTGTGAGCTGGGTGTATGATGCTATTGAAACTGAGACAAGATGGAAACCGTTCTTCAGTAAAATCGTCTATGACTTTGTAATCACCGACACTCTCGAAGCTGCTTTAAAACTTTCAGCAAAGTACCCGACCTATACCTTCACCACGCTTGAAGGGGATATTGTATATCCTTCCGGAGTAATTGAAGCAGGTTCAATACCCGGACCGGATGAAACTATCTTCGGCAGAAAAAAACTGCTTGAAGAGCTCAACGGTGCTGTTCCCGGACATGAGGAGAATCTCTCCCTGCTACAGGTGGAAATCCGTAAAACCGAAGAAGATCTTGCGCATATTGATCTAAAAACCATTAACGACCGCATTAAGGTACTTAATAACGAGATCAATTCAATCGAGCGCCAGATTAACCAGTTTGAGTACGAAAAGAAAAAAGCTGAGGAAGAATCTGAACGTCTTTCCGGAGAAATGCGGAGTATATCCGCGTCTCTGGAAACTAACCAGGTGCAGATGACAAAAAATGAAGGAGAATTTATTTCCTTCAGAGCCGCGGTTAAATCTGATGAAGGACAGGCAAATACTCTGCAGACAGAGTATAAAAAGAGCGAGCAGGAAAATTCTGATCTTATAACCTCTCTTAATGATGCCATGGTATCCATTGAACGAAAAGGGGGAGAGATACGCAATCTTGAAAGCAGCATTAAGAACAGCGAACAGAATATTGTTAATATACGGCAGCGCTCTGAGAAGCGCCACAAAGATATTGAGACAGCTCAGGATGAATACGATTATCTGGAAGAACTTAACACAGAGCGCAGAATTGAACTGACTGAACTGCAGAACACCAGAGAGCAGTTGCGTGAAGAAGAAAAACAGATTGATGACCTTTCCAAGGAAAAGAAAGTTGTAGTTGTTCAGATTGAGTCTGACGTACACAAAAAAAGAAAAGAGAAAGAAACTCTGGGAGATGAAATTTTCCAGATTGAACTTTCTCTTAACCAGCTTGCCCTCACCATTGGCAACCTGATCGAGCACACCAAAGAAAGTTACAGCGTTGAACCTGAAGTTAAGGTGTATGATGACCTGGGTACATACGACTTTGACGGAATTCATGAACAGATTACCGAATTGAAGCAGTCAAGAAAAAATCTCGGGGCAATAAACTTTGATGCTTATACCGAGTATGAAGAAGAAAGAACAAGGATGGAATTCCTGCAGGGGCAAAGGAATGATCTGAATGTTGCTGAAGCAGATCTGCTCAAGACAATTGAAGAAATTAACGAAACAGCTCAGACGCTGTTTATGGATACCTTTAATTCCATACGGTCTCATTATATAAACATCTTCAGAAAACTTTTTAATGAGGGGGATGAAGCAGACCTCCGGCTTGAGGAAGATGCTGACCCGCTTGAGGCAAAAATTGAAATTATCGCAAAGCCGAAAGGAAAGCGGCCGCTTACCATTGAACAGCTTTCAGGAGGGGAGAAAACGCTTACCGCTATTGCGCTTCTGTTTGCTATATATATGGTCAAGCCAAGTCCCTTCTGTATTCTTGATGAAATTGATGCACCTCTCGATGATGCAAATATTGACCGCTTTACCCGCATTATCCGCGACTTTAGCAAGGATACACAGTTTATTATTATCACCCACAACAAGCGCACCATGGAAGCAACTGATGCCCTGTACGGAATTACTATGCAGGAAATCGGTGTTTCAAAATTAGTAAGTGTAAAGTTTAATGAGGAAATGGGCATTAGCGCCTGATTTCCCGGAGTAGTATTATAAAACGTTTTGTATTTCTGTTCGCAGTTCTGTGGGGTAGTCTGAATGCTGATCTTTTCGGCAGTACTGAAAATCTGGTTCCTGAAACCGCTGATCCTTTTAACATTGTTTATGTAAGAGACAAAAGTGAAGGCGGATTTATCTACTGGCAGGACTCGGTTTCGGGCAAAAGCAAAGTAAGCGTTCAGACGTTTGACAAAAATAACCGTTACCTCCTCGGAAAAGGAGGGGTATATATCTCCTCTCCGGAGGAGGAACAGATGAATCCGTTTGCATTTGCCCATCTGCCCGGCTCTTCGGTTGTGCTCTGGGAAGGTTCTGAGCCGGACGGTAAAAGTAATCTTGCCGCGCAGCGGTTTTCTCTTAAGGGGAAATCAATGTGGGAGGAAGGCGGAATTCACCTTACGGACGGCGGGCTGAATATTGATGAGTACCGGGGCGCTGCATCGCAGTCTGGTTCAATATATATATTCTTTTCTGAATCAGCCGGAATGCGCGGAGGGATTCTCAGCGGTATCAGATTTTTCCGGATAACTTCAACCGGATACGCGGAAACACCGCTTAACGGTAATCTGATTTACAGGACGGGCTCGGCTATTCGTCAGCTTGCAATAGCACACAACAGCAAGGGTGACGTGCTTGTTTCCTGGCTTGAGAATACGGGTAAAGGTGAAGTTGTAAAAAGCATGCTGTTTGACCCTGAATCAGGCAGAGAGATCACACAGCCGCTGACAGTTTCTCACAGCACTCAGCGTGTGCTCAGTTACACCATGGCAGCAGCGGATGAGTTTTTCTATCTCTGCTGGCAGACCATGGGCAAAGGAAGAAATATCTATCACGAGGTGCTCGGAGGATCGGGCAGGAAACTGATAAACAAACCTTTGGCTGAAGCAGTGAAGACACCCGGCACAAACAGCAATCCGCAGGTGCTTGCATCCTCCGGTGAGGTTGTGCTTTCATGGCTGAATGAACAGAAAGGAAGTGTGAGTCTGCTGCTGAGTAAAATCCGTCTGAGCGGTGATGTTATTAAAAACGAATATATTAATATCTTCGGAATTAAGGAAAATACCTGGCGTTACGGTCAGGCATTGTATCCCGGAAATCAGGGTGAGGTTATCCTTTCCTGGTTTGAAGGAAGAAAAGGCGCGCCAGCAACAGCACTCTATGTGCAGAGATTCTCTCGCTCGCTGGTTCCTCTGCTGCCTGGCGGTCCTGCGGTTGCATCACAGTCTGCAGGAAACGTTAGTTATATCTGTTTTTTCCCTGATGCCGCGAGCGGAGTTCTGGCGGTATATAAGGAAAACTCAGGTGGTGAAAATTCAATTACCGCAAAGTATCTGCGTGGTGCATCAGATTCATCACCGGCTGTTTCTGACCTGACGGTTCAGACCAGCGGTGACTCTGTGAATCTGCGGTGGAGCGTGGTAAATGAACCTGAAATAAGTTTAATGCAACTTGAGCGCTACTCCGCTGAAGGTGATGAAGGATGGATTGTGCTGGCTGAGTTCACTCCGCAGTCCTTTGGAACAGAACAAAATTACAGCCACAGCCATATTCCCTATGTATTTGGCAGGGTTGATTACCGTGTTGTGCTGACTGCTAAAAGCGGAGACATCATAACTTCTGCCGCGGTGAGTACTAAAGTGACACCGGTGCTGACTTCTGACATAAAACTGTTTCAGAATACACCGAATCCATTTTCCTCTAATACGGAAATACCATTTTATCTGGCCGAGGCGATGGAGGTGAAGATTGAAATATATAACGCGAGAATCGAGCGCGTACGGCTGTATGAAATTCCCGATGCTGAAGAAGGGCTGAATAAACTTGAGATCTCGGCTGATGAGCTTACTCCCGGTGTTTACTTTTACCGTTTTACGGCCGGGGAGTATAAAGAAGTAAAAAAAATGGTTGTGACAAAGGAATGAAAGACCGTCAGATAAAGATATTTATTGATTTTGACGGAACTATTTCGACAGAAGACGTTGGAGAAAAGATTTTTATCGAAACGATTCCGGAAGGAAAAGTTCAGCCGATTCTGGAGAGTATTAAAACAAAGGCAATTAGTGCCAGAGAAGGGTGGGACAGACTGTTCGGGCAATCCGTCGGGCTGACCATTGAGCGGGTCGGCGGAATAGCCGGGACGATTAGTCTTGAAAAAGGAATTGATGAGTTCCTTGCCTATTGCAGTGAAAATCAGTTTGATGTATATATCCTGAGCGACGGCTTTGAAGAATATATAAATTTAATTCTTGGCAGACACGGGATAAGAGGTATTCCTCTTTACGCGAACCGGCTTAATGTGGCAGCGGACGGCTCGCTCAGCCCCATTTTCCCGTGGACTGATGAAGAGTGCCCCGTCTGCGCAAACTGTAAGCGGAATCATCTGATCAGCAACAGTTCTGATGAAGATGTGACCGTATATATAGGCAACGGATCATCAGACACCTGTCCGGTCGGATACGCGGACTACGTCTTCGCTAAAGACTTTCTGCTGAAACACTGTGAAAAGGAAAGGATTACTTTCTTTCCGTACAAAGATTTTTTTGATGTGAAAAAAAGGTTCATTGAACTTGCGGACGGCAGGAAGATGAAAAAGCGTCACAGAGCCGAAACTCTGAGAAAGCAATTATATAAACTTGGTTAACAACAAAAAGCGGTAATACAATGAGTAACCTCAGAAGTACTTTCTTTAAATACCGGAGCTATACTCCTATTCCGTTTCTCCTGGTGATGTTTTTTTATGCAGAAAGCAATCTTTATAGCATGATTGCCGGAACGCTCATTGTTGTAGCAGGCGAATTAATACGCCTCTGGGGGGTAACCTGGGCTGGTAGTGAAACACGCACCACAGGTTCGGTCGGTGGGACCTATCTGATTATCAGTGGACCCTTTGGTTATGTTCGCAATCCCTTATATGTGGGAAACATTCTTTTATATATCGGCTTTGGCGTTTTTTCAAATGCTCTGTTCCCTTATCTGCAGATAGCTGCTCTGGTGTTTTTTGCCATTCAGTATCATCTGATAGTGGAGGGGGAAGAGGGATATCTGCGGAAAACATTCAGTGCGGATTATGATGATTATTGTAAAAATGTTCCCCGCTTCATACCAAGACTAACACCCTGGAAAAAGGAGACGGTTGTTCAGCCGCCACAGAGCATTCAGGCAGGTGTTCGTTCGGAGCGCCGCACTTTGCAGGCAATCTTTTTTGTAACGCTGACGCTGGTTATCATTTATAGCGTGAGGAAGTTTGGCTGAGCAGCCCCCCCGTAGTGTGCTAATTGTCGCCGGTGAAGTATCGGGGGACAATCACGCTTCTGCTGTACTGCACAAACTGCGGGAAAAGGCACCCGCATTAAAATTTTTTGGCATCGGCGGGAATAAAATGAGAGAAGAAAACGCTGAACTTATTGAACATATTGACAATATGGCGTTTCTCGGGTTCTTTGAAGTTTTGAAACATATCCCTTTTATCAGAAAGGTACAGGACCGTCTGATGGAAGTGATACGCAAAGAAGGCATTGATACGGCAGTGTTGGTTGACTATCCCGGCTTTAATCTCAACTTTGCCCGCCGTCTTAAAAAAGCAGGCATCCGCGTGATTTATTATATATCACCGCAGATATGGGCCTGGGCGCCCTGGCGTATCAGGAAAATTAAACGGCTGGTTGATCGGATGCTCTATGTGTTTCCGTTTGAAGGTGAAATTTACCGGAAAGCAGGTCTGCCAGCCGTATATACTGGTCATCCTCTGGTTGAAAAGTTTTCTTCCTATCCGTATCAGCCGCGGGGAGAATTCTTTTCTGAGTATGGTCTGAGGCCGGAGAAAGAAATTCTACTTCTGCTCCCCGGAAGCAGAAGCCATGAAATCAGCATGATCCTGCCGGTTATACTGCCGGCTGCGAAGCGGCTTTCGGAGGAATTTGGTTATCAGATCGTGGCAGCAGGTTCCCCTACTATAAGCGATGAGGTATATAATAAATATCTGACCGGTACGGGAGTAACGCTGATCCGCGGTAAATCACTTGAGCTTATGAAGTATGCATCATTTGGCATAATTAAATCAGGCACCTCCACTATGGAGGCAGGGCTCTCACTCCTGGCAATGGTTGTAGTATATAAAACCAGTTCTTTGACCTATTCGATAGGCAAGCTGCTGATCAGGTTAAAGAACATTGCCATGGCAAATATCATTGCCGGTGAAACTGTTGTGCCTGAACTGATTCAGGATGACTGCAATCCGGACAAAATATATCAGACCGCGGCGGAGATTATAAGCAGCTCAGAAAAGAAAGTGATGATTAAAGAAAAATTTGCTCAGCTCAGGGCAAAACTCGGAGAAAAAACCGCATCCGAAACCGCAGCGGATGAAATCATAAAGTTTGTTTATGATAAGAGAAGCTAAGCAGGGTTTTCTCCGGTTCCTCGGATATCATGCGCTTGACAGGGTTGCGGGGCTGCTTTGCGGCTCATTGAGAGTGAACAGAAAGAATAATGAAATTTTTGATGAATATGTTCGCCTTAATAAACGATTCATACTCGCCTTTTGGCATGGCACTATGCTCTACCCGTGGTATTATCACCGCGGTAATAAATTTCTGGGGCTTACCAGTCAGAGCAAGGATGGAGAAATACTTGCAAGAATTCTGCGCAAGTGGGGATATACCGTAACGCGCGGGAGCAGCTCTAAAGGAGGAAAAATTGCACTCGGCATTATTACCGACTTTGCAAAGTTTGAAGGTTCGGTGCTGATAACACCTGATGGACCGCGCGGTCCGGTGATGGAGTTTAAGCCCGGTGCTGTTGTTGCGGCTCTGCGTTCGTCAGTGCCATTGTTTCTTGTAGGAATCGGCTATCAGAAAAAGATACATCTGAAAAGCTGGGACAAATTTTCAGTTCCGGCGTTTTTCACCAGAGTGAATCTGATATACTCAGATCCGGTCTTTGTTACAAAAGAGATGAGCAAAGATGAAGTTGACAGGTTAATTAAGAAGTGTTCTGATGAGCTTAACCGTCTGACAGAAGAAGCCGGTGTTTTTTGAATAACCTGCTCGCTGCTCTCCGGTTTCTGCTTTATCCGTTAGTGCCGGTTTATCTTGCTGTAACAGCAATGAGAAATTATTTTTTTTCTGCCGGAATACTGAATGCAGAAAAAAGTACAGTGCCGGTAATATCCATCGGTAATATCAATACCGGCGGATCAGGCAAAACTCCGTTCGTGATATATCTGAGCCGTCTGCTCCGCTCATTGGGATATAAACCCTCAGTTCTGAGCAGAGGATATGGACGCTCAACCAAAGGATACCTTCTTGCCGCAAAAGACGGTAATCTGACTGCTTCGGTTGAAAAATGCGGTGATGAGATATATCAGACGGTAATTGAAAGCGGATGCTCGGCCGCAGTTTCTGAAAGCCGTGTTGAAGGAGCGCGCAGACTGATTACGGATACCGGAACGGACGTCATAGTTCTTGATGACGGATTTCAGCACCGGTGGCTCAAACGCAATCTTGATCTGGTGATTTTTGATGTGAGCGCCTGGCTCTCACATCCGGCGCAGAGAATGCTACTTCCGGCGGGAAACCTGCGGGAGCTTCCCTCGGCACTCAAAAGAGCAGATGCGGTCATTCTGAATCATAAGTTCTCTGAAAATCTGAAATATCCTGATGAAGTCAGAGACTATTCCGAGGGGAAAAAAGTTTTTAACGCAAGATACTCGGCTACGTCGTTCCGAGATATTAAATCCGGAACTGAATACTCAAAAAAGGATTTCACCGGACAAAAGAGTCTGGTGGTCTGCGGAATTGCGAATCCGCATTCATTTTTTACGGCACTTTCCGCAATGGGTATTGATACCGCGGAGCAGATGATTTTCAGAGATCATAAGTTCTATTCTAACGGCGAAGTGCAGTTAATCAGGAAGCGGTTTTATGCATCCAACGCTCAGTCGGTTATTACCACGCATAAGGATGCGGTAAAACTTCAGCAGTTTTCACGCGAACTTGATGATATTGATATATATGCTCTGAAAATTGAACTGGTCATTGAAGAGGCAGAAGAATTTAAAGTGTTCGTACAGTCAAAACTATAACAATCAACACATTATCGTGATAATGTAAATAAATATAAGGAGAAGCAATCTATGGCTAAAAAAACGCAAAAGTATGTTTACTTCTTCGGCGGTAAAAAGGCAGACGGTCAGGCAGATATGAAAGGCCTTCTCGGCGGAAAAGGTGCAAACCTTGCTGAGATGGTTAATATCGGTCTTCCGGTTCCTGCCGGTTTTACCATAACAACCGAAGTATGTACTTATTATTATGACAACAAGAAAAAATATCCTGTTGAACTGAAAGCACAGGTTGAAGCTGCGCTGAAAAAAATTGAAAGTGAAATGGGTGCGAAATTCGGTGATCCGAAAAACCCCCTCCTCCTTTCAGTAAGAAGCGGCGCACGCGCATCAATGCCGGGTATGATGGATACTATCCTGAACCTCGGGCTTAATGATGTTACCGTCAAAGGACTGATTGAAAGAACCGGCAAAGACCGTTTCGCTTATGACTCATACCGCCGCTTCGTGCAGATGTATGGAGACGTAGTGCTTGGTCTTAAACCGGTTGATAAGCATGAACATGATCCTTTTGAAGTGATTATGGATGCTAAGAAAAAAGAACGCGGTGTTACTAAAGATACCGATCTGACAGCTCAGGATCTGAAAGAACTGGTTGGAGAGTTCAAAGCTGAAATCAAAAAGAAAACCGGGTTTAAGTTCCCTGATAATCCGATGGATCAGCTCTGGGGTGCAGTAGGTGCCGTATTTGGATCATGGATGAATGACCGTGCTATTGTTTACAGAAAACTTAACAACATCCCTGCTTCATGGGGAACTGCTGTTAACATTCAGTCAATGGTATTCGGTAACATGGGCGAAGACTCAGGTACCGGTGTTGCATTTACGCGTGACCCGGCATCTGGCGAAAACATCTTCTATGGTGAATATCTTTTTAACGCGCAGGGTGAAGATGTTGTGGCTGGTACCAGAACACCTCATCCGATAGCAGAACTGAAAAAAGATAACCCCGGCTTATATGCCCAGCTTGATAAGTTCAGAAAAATTCTTGAAAAGCATTATAAAGATATGCTTGATATCGAGTTTACCATTCAGCAGGGCAAACTCTGGATGCTTCAGTGCCGTGTTGGTAAAAGAACCGGCTTTGCAGAAGTGAAGATTGCTTATGACATGGTTAAGGAAAAACTGATTGACAAGTCAGATGCAATCATGCGCATTGATCCGAACAGTCTTAATCAGCTTCTCCGTCCGGTCTTTGATCTTGAAGAGAAGAAAAAAGCTGTGGCTGAAAGAAGAATTATTGCCAAAGGTCTTAACGCAGGTCCTGGTTCAGCTTCCGGTAAGGTTGCCCTGAGCGCTCAGGATGCAACCGAAATGGCCGCAAAAGGCGATAAGGTAATTCTTGTTCGTATCGAAACCTCACCTGAAGATATACAGGGTATGAATGCATCAGAAGGTATCCTTACCGCCAGAGGCGGAATGACCTCACATGCCGCGCTTGTTGCCCGTCAGATGGGTAAAGTGTGCGTAGCCGGCTGCGGTAGTCTGAAGATTGACTATGCAAGCCGCTCCATCCGTGTTGAAAACCGTGATGATGTTCTCATCAAAGAAGGTGATTATATATCAATTGACGGTTCAACCGGTGAAGTGATTAAGGGTAAGGTTGCAACCAAACCGTCAGAAGTAATTCAGGTGCTTATTGAAAAGACTCTTCCTGCAGAAAAGTCAGATGTATATAAGACCTTTAATGCTGTGATGAAATGGGCAGATGAATTCCGCCGCATGAAAATAAGAACAAACGCAGATCAGCCGGATCAGGCAGAAAATGCCATCGCTTTCGGGGCTGAAGGTATCGGGCTCACCCGTACAGAGCACATGTTCTTTGAAGGCGACAGAATTAAATCAGTACGTAAAATGATTCTTTCCGATACTCTTGAAGGAAGAAAAGAAGCTCTTGCTGAACTTCTGCCGTTCCAGAAGGAAGATTTCAAAGGAATCTTTAAGGCACTGAAGGGATATCCTGCAACCATCAGAACGCTGGACCCGCCTCTTCATGAATTCCTGCCTCACGCAGATGACAAAAAGAAAGTTGAAGCTCTCGCTTCTGAACTGAATGTTTCCGCGCAAAAGGTAGTTGAAAAGATTAACAGTCTGCACGAGTTTAACCCGATGCTCGGATTCAGAGGATGCCGCCTTGGTATCCGCTATCCGGAAATCACAGAAATGCAGGCACGTGCGATCTTTGAAGCTGCTGCTGAAGTAATTAAAGAAGGTACCAAAGTTAAACCGGAAGTAATGATTCCGCTTGTTGGTGATCTGAAAGAATTCAAGATGCAGGAAAATATTGTCCGCACCGTTGCCGCACAAGTAATGGCTGAGAAGAAAGTTAAGTTCCAGTATCTGGTCGGCACCATGATTGAACTGCCGAGAGCTGCTCTCCTTGCGGATGAGATTGCTCAGGGTGCTGAGTTCTTCAGTTTCGGCACAAACGATCTGACTCAGACCACCTTTGGTGTTTCGCGTGATGACGCAGGAAGTTTCCTCCCTCTCTATGTTGAGAAGGAGCTGCTTCCTTCAGATCCGTTTGAAGCACTTGATCAAAAAGGCGTTGGCAAGCTGGTTCAGCTCGCTACCACACTCGGAAGAAGCGTTCGCAGTGATCTGAAAGTTGGTATCTGCGGCGAACATGGGGGTGAACCTTCATCGGTTATGTTCTGCCACGATACCGGTCTTGATTACGTAAGCTGCTCACCGTTCAGAGTGCCAATTGCACGTCTGGCAGCCGCAAGAGCAAGCGTTGCTGAACATCGTAAAGCTAAATCAGCAAAAGCTGCTAAAAAATCAAATAAAAAGAAATAATCACCTTCGGGTGAAGTTACTCAGGGCGGAGGGGAATTCCTCCTCCGCCTGATGTTTAACAACTATTTATTTCTAATTACTAAATACTAACTACTAATTACTAATTGGTACCTGGGGTTTCATTGCATGATACTTATCAGCGTATTTAAAAAAAGATACGTTAATGAGATTCAGGAGATGATAAGAAAATTAATAAAAACATAAGGATAAGAAATGAAATTAACAGATTTCAGTTATAATCTGCCGAAAAACAGTGTTGCAAAATATCCTATCTCACCCAGAGATAAAGCGAAACTGATGGTACTTCACCGCGAAGAGCAGAACGTTGAGAACAAAGGGTTTACTGATATCGCGGATTATATGTCTGAGGGTGATGTTCTCGTGGTAAATGAGTCGCGGGTTTTTCAGGCAAGACTTTTCGGTAAGAAAGAAAAAACCAATGCAAAGATTGAGGTTTTTCTTCTCAGAGAACTGAATGCCCAGGATGCAATCTGGGATGTTATTGTTGACCCGGCAAGAAAAGTACGTATCGGTAATAAGATATACTTCTCAAGCGATCTTTGGTGCGAAGTTATAGACAACACTACCTCAAGAGGAAGAACTGTCCGTTTTAATCAGACAGGAAATATCTATCGCGCGGTTGAAAATATCGGTCTTACCCCGCTTCCTCCATATCTGAAACGTGATGCCGAGGAATCTGACAAAACAAATTATCAGACAGTTTATGCACGAGTTGACGGTTCAGTTGCAGCCCCGACAGCAGGACTGCATTTTACAGATAAACTTCTGGAAAAGGTTAAGAAAAAAGGAGTAGCCGTTGCTCCTGTGATTCTTCATATCGGACTCGGGACCTTCCGCCCCGTTGAGGTTGAAGACCTTACCAAACACAAGATGGATTCAGAGTTTTTTGAAATCACAAAAGAGTCTGCTGAAATAATTAACAAAGCGATACTTGCAAAGAAGAAAGTTTTTGTTTGCGGAACATCTACGGTTCGTGTACTTGAAACATCAGTAACAGCAGAAAATCTTGTCCGCCCGAATAAAGGATGGACTGATAAATTTATTCATCCGCCGTACGAATTCAAGATCACAAAGGCGCTTATTACAAATTTTCATGTGTCTGAATCAACCTTGCTGATGCTGGTGGCAGCTTTTGGCGGAACTGAGTTTGTGATGAAGGCCTACCGCAAGGCGGTTAAGGATGACTATCGCTTTCTCAGCTACGGCGATGCAATGCTTCTTCTATGAGAACCGTTGCTATAATCCCGGCTGCCGGTAAAGGCAAACGGCTTAAAACGCAAATTCCGAAGCAGTTTATAAAGTATAAGGGCAAGCCCGTGCTTGCCTATACTCTTGAGGTGTTTCAGAAGTGCCCGCTGATAGATGAAATTGTTGTGGCTGCTGAAAAATCTTACCTGAAAAAAATCAGGCAGATAGCTGAAAAGTATAAAATTCGGAAGCTGATAAACATTGTTGAAGGGGGTAAAGAACGGCAGGATTCTGTATATAAAGCTCTGCTTTCATTGGACCTTGGTAAAAGCGATCTTGTGGCTGTGCACGATGCTGCAAGACCGCTTCTGCCGATGGAGATTTTAACTGAGGGACTTAAAACAGCAAAAAAGAAAAGAAGCGGCGTTGTGGCGATTAAGGCAAAGGATACGCTGGTGAAGGGGGAGAAGATGATTGATGCCTACGTTCACCGGGATGATGTATGGTATGTTCAGACTCCGCAGATCTTCCGTTACACTGATCTGCTCTATGCAATGGAACTTGCTTACCGCGATCACTTCAGAGGGACTGATGAGTCATCATTAGTTAAACGCGCCGGATATCCGGTGCATCTTGTTGAGGGGTCTCT
>JADLAF010000027.1 GCA_020848375.1 Ignavibacteriaceae bacterium | reverse complement strand
TAATCTACGCATCATTGCTGGATATCATATATACGCTCTCCACTCCCCTGATCTGGTCGTTAAGTGTTGTGGTTGTTTTTTACCTGATCAAAAGAATCAGAAGAAAATAATTAGTAGTTAGAAATTAGCTGAAAATAATTGGTAGTTAGGAATTAGTAATTAGTAAAGCGGCGGGTTTAATAACTCTGCGGCAAAACTCTTCTTTGCGGCTTAGCGCCTTTGCGCGAACTGGTTTTTTAAGGACGTAAAAGACACAAGGGACAAGTAGGACTTCCAAAAAAACTCTGCGTTACTCAGCTCAAACTCTGCGTTTAAAACTCTTCTTTGCGGCTTAGTGCCTTTGCGCGAGCTGGTTTTTTAAGGACATAAAAGACACCAGGGACAAGATGGACTTCCAAAAAAACTCTGCGTTACTCAGCGCAAACTTTGTTTTACTCTGCGTTTAAAACTCTTCTTTGCTTGAGCTGCAAATGCGCCTTCAAGGACATAAACGACACCAAGGACTCTAAGGACAACACATTGTAAATTGTTCATTGTTCATTGATTGTTATTCTTGCTGATTCAGAGTACTTTTGTCGCTGTAATACAGCACTTTTGCCAACTTTGGGTGTATTTTACCATACCTAATCAAGCAAGTTTCTCATACATTATCTCATACTGTAACCATGCAGGAAAAATCAGTCCGCCCGTTTGAATAGTACGGGAAACAAAGGGAGAATAATATCCTTCCTTTTATTGAATGGATAAATAAACCAAATTGAAGTTAGTAATGGAGGGAGTCCCAATTGGCTTTATTTAACTGCACGTGACCGCCTACATGTAACAAATGACCATGAATGAAAACGAACCAAAAACTCTTTCAAAACACTTTCATTATTCTCTAACTTTTACTCAGCATTTCACTAAATGAGTTTTTATACTCAGTTCCGTATATACGCTGAAACTCTTTGCGAAAATGTTCGAAGACCAGCCGGGCGGTGGTGTGGTCCCCGTTGTGAACCAGTAACTGTATCTTAACCCTGAGAGCTGATTCACTCAAGGAGTCTAACCGAAGGATGCACTCCGCTACCACTCCGCGGCGCTGAGGGTCGTCCACATACTTCTGCAACTGCTCTTTGAATTTTTGCAGGGCAGAATCAATAAGTTTCATCCGTCCGGTTTCAAACCAGTGATACTCATGTTCTTTCATAAAATCACCGCGGCTTACAATAGCGCTGAGTTCGTTAATCGCGGCGGTGGTTAGTGTCCTGGCGGAAAGTAGAGTTAGTAACCGCTCATAGTCACAATAAACGTCACTCTCCAGCTCAACCCACCAGTGGGAGTTCTCACAGCAGATTTTAATGCCGCCAACCTCTTCAAGAACTGACCGGAGTCTGTTGACGGAAACATTTCGGTTGTTTTTTGTCTGGTAATCGTCTTGACCCGGCCAAAGATGGCTTGTTATTGTTTTGTTGCTTATATGGGTGAACGGCTCAAATGATGCAGTTATCATCATCAAAAAAAGTTCACGAAGTTTCGGGGGAAGTTGATAAACCACATCTTTTCCCTCCCGATTGAATATCTGAAAATCCCCAAACAGAAAGATACTTCTGCTTTTTTTGCCGTTTTCGTATCTTGCCGCTTTAGGTTCCCGACTCCGCCCGCCGTTGTTTTCCTGTTCTCGCATAAACTGCCTGACTCCTGTTTGCTTATCTTGTTAAACCACGAACCTGAATTACCATAATAATTTGCACTTCTGATTCCTGGTCATTTAGGAAAACCGGCGGTATGCACCCGTTCCAGTTGGTTCCTCGCGCAACGATCTGAGCTATCTCTCAGACCGGTGCATTACCATCTGTTTCCGAAATAATGAATCCCCTGCACCAGGGGAGTGCAGATTTCTGAAAAAGATGCCTTTGGTCAGACCATATTAAAAAAAATCAGACGAACGGGGGTAAACTTAAGCGGAGGGGGTTAAGTAATGGGTTAATTTTTGGGTTAATGAATGGGTTAATGAATGGGTTAATTCACGAAATCTGAAATATTTTTATCCAGTTCCGTATCATACACGCTGTGATACGCTCTTTTAAAGGTCTCAAAAGCTGTTTTGGCCGACAAATGATCCCCCATGGCAGAAAGTATCTGCAGCTTGGCCTTTATTCCGGGTTCGCTGACCGGGTCCTGTGAGAGGAGGCACTCAGCCAGAGCAAGTCTTTCCGTTTCGGTATGATGATTACCGATAATAATGCCCGTAAGACGTCTGATTACTTCCTCTTTGTGTTGCTGGCGGAAAGCATCAAACCATTCGCAGTCACAATCAGCAAAAAGCTCTCCTCTGGTTACCATGTTCTGCAGCCCCTTAAATTTCTTAACTGACCAATCGGGTGTATTAGTTCTGATCCTGAATTCCAGCAGGTCGCAGTAGAAATTTTCCGGCAAAACCAGAGTCATTTTGCTCTTCTCAACATTTATTCTCGCCCCATTAATTCCGGAAAGTATGGCTCTTAATCTGTTAACCGATACGTTCCGGTTGTTTTTTGCCTCAGCCAGCGAAAGATCCGGCCATAGTGTGCTGGTAATAAACTCAGTCCGCAGACCGGCTTTGCTGTTCAGGAATGACTGAACAAAAAGCATCAGGAAAAGCTGTTTTAGTTTAGGAGAAAAATTCCGCGTTATATCAATGCCATTGTCATCAAGAAGTGTAAGCTCACCGAATAAATAAAGTGCGGTCGCAGATGCCTGAGGGGCTGCTTCCTGAAGAACCTGCTCCGCTGAAACACTATCAGCCCGTACCGAAGGTTTCGCAACTGGTTTCTTCTTGCCTTTACGCAGATACCATAGGAGACCCAGACTGCTCAGCAGACCCATCATCATACTCAACAGCAAATACTGACCCGAGCTGCTGTATTTTATTTCACTTCTGGTCTTATTGAAGTCTTTGTTTGGGAAGGTCCGGGGGATGTCTGCTGCCGCAGGAGTAGTATATGATAACCTATCCGCACCAGTTAGCAAGCTGGATGCGTACATATTGCCTGCGGCAGAAAAAAGATTTCCGTTAGCGGCATCAGTTACATTTGAATTTAGATTGAATGATGTAAAAAGCAAACCCTGGCGAAGAGTGACGTTTCTCCACCCGGATAACTGATCTGCGTAAAACAGAATAACAAGCGGCATTGACAGCCATAATACCAAAGTAACCATTTGCTCTCCCAAAGCATATATATAATAATTGGCGTTTTTGCACAGAGTCTTTTCGGCTGGAATATTCCGGTAATGGAAAACCGGCAGGAAGTGAACCCCGCTTGTAGTATATCCCCTCTTTTATTAAACAAAGAGGAATTTCAGGTTTTGCACATACCGGCAAATATCTTCACTGCTAAAACTGTCGCATAAACCCTTGTGCGTTTCTGATATTTACCTAAAGCACACGGTAAACATATCAATTAGAAAAATCAAAAGCAAGAGTTTCCCGATTGGTGTTCATCCGGGCAATTTTCGGTAATTACTTCGATCTCACCGAAAAAAACAGATACGCTGCCACTCCGGTCACCACTGCCGCGGTTATTTCTTCAAAATATCCGCTGAAAAATTCAGCATCTTCCTTTTTCCCAACGGTAAAAGCCAGATATGCCTGTTCAATTTCTGATATGTTGTTTTCCGGAATGGTATCAGTCAGAGAGGATGAGAACTCCTTCAGACCTAATTTCCCCGAATACCACTCAATCCTCATTATAACCTCCCTGATGTAAATCATCTCACCGAAGAATCCGTTCCGCTCCGGGTTCCGGTAACTGACTTTCACGTCAGCTATGGTAAGTATATACTCTTCCCCCGCCTCGGTCAGGAGTGCTTTCCCTTCCTGCAATATCCTCCCCTCAAAGTATTTCAGGTCTCCATCCAGATTCGGTCGGAGCGACTTCACCCCCGTCTTCGACCATTCATGCCCGACAGACTGAAGCATGACCCCCAGCAGCTCATTCATGCGATCAAGATTGGTTGGATACTGCGCGGCTGATTCACACATCATCAGGAGTACCGAAAAAAGAAGGAGAAATTTTTTCATCCGGTAAATATACTATAGGAACGCTTAGCCCGCCAGAGTCCCGAACAGTAAAAATCGTTATCAGATTCAGCTAATTTCGTAATTTTACACATGCTCAATTACATTCTGATAACAAGACCCCTGAACCTGCTGATCACACTGTTTTCGGTGATGACCGGGTATTGGCTCGCAGACGGGTCAGACACAACCACTATGCTGCTGACCGCGGTCTCCGCCTCACTGATTGCAGCAGGGGGTAATGTTATCAATGATATTTATGATATTGAGACCGACAAAATAAACCGCCCTGAAAGAGCCCTCCCCTCAGGAAAGATTTCTCTGAACGCCGCCTTTAATTATTACCTTCTTCTCACCTCGTGCGGAATAGTTATTTCCGTTATCATCAGTTACCTTGCTTTTGCGGTGGCATTTACTGTTTTCGCCGGACTCTGGTTTTACGCCACTACATTAAAACGCCTTCCCCTGGCGGGTAATATTGCCATAGCCATCTTCACAGGAATGGTTTTCCCTTACGGAGCACTGGCTGCAGGTGAGCTTTCTGCCGGATATTTTCCGTTTCTGTTTGCATTCCTCACCACACTGATCCGTGAAGTACTTAAAGATCTGGAGGACACAGGCGGGGACCGCCAAACGGGCGCGCGAACCTTTCCCGTTCTTTACGGTGAGCAAAAAGGAAAACTTTTTGTCAGGGTTACAGCGGTGATTCTCTTTTTTGCAACACTGCTTCCTTTTATTTTGGAAGTCTATAAAATTGAGTTTTTTATTATTACCATGATTGTTGTTAACCCCCTTGCTGCTCTGGCAGAACGCTCCTCCTGGCTGAATGCTCAGGGGAAAGAAGGTTACCGCAGAGCAAGTATATATATGAAGGGCGCTATGATAACAGGACTGATTGCCATTGCTGCCGGAAAATTATAAATTCGACAACACGTTCCGCGCGGGTGATATATCACTCATAGCCGGAACCGATGAAGCAGGACGCGGTCCGCTCGCGGGACCAGTTGTTGCCGCGGCAGTGCTTTTTCCCACTGATATATATATCAACGGCATAGGTGATTCTAAAAAACTTAGTCATCAGAAGCGGGAGTCACTTTTTCCTGAAATTATTAAACAGGCACTTTCTTTTTCATTTACCGTAATCTCTCCCGAAAAAATTGATGAGATAAATATCCTTCAGGCCTCGCTCCGCGCAATGTCGGAATCTGTCCGCAAACTCACCTGCCGTCCGGACTATATTCTGATTGACGGCAATAAATCCTTCCCCTCTGATATACCGGCACTCCCTATCGTTAAAGGGGATGGCAAATCAATGGCAATAGGTGCAGCTTCGATCATCGCAAAAGTCATCCGGGACCGGATTATGACCGCACTGGCAGATGAGTATCCCGTATATAACTGGAAAAGCAATAAAGGATATCCGACACATGACCATATTGAAGCAATAAAACTTCATGGAATAACCCCGCATCACCGGCTTAGTTTTCTTTCAAATATCCTGGAAGGGAGGCAGTATGAACTTCGACTCAACTAAAAAGAAAGGAGACTTTGGTGAGCAGCTTGCCGTTG
The DNA here is from genome assembly GCA_020848375.1 of Ignavibacteriaceae bacterium. Lineage (GTDB taxonomy): Bacteria > Bacteroidota > Ignavibacteria > Ignavibacteriales > Ignavibacteriaceae > H2-BAC3. Next base: position 5,021 of record JADLAF010000027.1, on the reverse strand, counting down.
ACTTTCTTGAAAAGAAAGGATTTAAGATAATTGAGAAACAGTACCGCTACGGCAAAGGAGAACTTGACCTTATCGCATGGCATGGCAATACCCTCGTCTTTATTGAAGTTAAAACACGGCTTAATCTTTTTTACGGTCTGCCGGAAGAAGGAATAACAAAAGGAAAAATTTTACAGATAAGAAAGACAGCCGAAGCATACCTGCATGAAAAAGCAATTAACGATACCGAGTGCCGTTTTGATGTGGTTGGCATTTTAAAGACCGGGGAAGATGAATATAAAATAACTCATCTGGAGAATGCATTTGAGTAAAACAACCGTGGATTCAGTTACCCGTGTTATTGACCGGATACAAAATATAACCGGTGCGGCAGCAGCGGTGATCACAGTGCTGCTTCTGCTTATTATCTGCTATGATGTTGTAACACGATATATATTCAACAGCAGCAGCGTTGCTCTGCAGGAGCTTGAGTGGCATCTCTATTCCCTTATTTTTCTGCTCGGAGCCGGATATACTTACCTCACCAATGAGCATGTCCGCATTGATGTCTTCCACTCCCGCCTGAGCCCTAAAAAGCAGATGATCACAGAACTTGTAGGCATTCTTCTCTTTCTGATTCCTTTTTGCATCACCGGAATCGTTTCATCGGAATTCTTTGTCACCAGTTCGTGGCGTGTTCTGGAGCGCTCCCCTGACGGCGGCGGGCTGCCAGGTCGGTATATACTCAAAGCAATGATTCCCCTTTCCTTTTTTCTGCTGCTGCTTGCGGGAGTGAGCACTTTTATTAAAACATGGATCCGTCTCAGCAGCGGTGAGGGAAATGATGCATCATGACTGACGCACTTCCCCTGCTTTTCTTTGCAGTAGTTATTATTTTTCTTCTTTCGGGCTTCCCGGTCGCTTTCACTCTCGGAGGTGTGTCGGTGGTATTCGGACTGATAGTTTTTGGTTTTGATTTCTTTTATCTGCTGCCGCTGCGCATCTGGGGCACCATGACCAACTATGTGCTAATCTCTGTTCCGATGTTCATATTTATGGGGCTGATGTTTGAGAAGTCAGGCATAGCAGAGGAGCTGCTTGAAACACTTGCACTTATTTTCGGAAAACTGCGTGGCGGTCTTGCTTTTGCCGTCCTGTTTGTTGGCGCTATTCTCGGTGCTTCAACAGGCATAGTCGGTGCTACGGTAGTTACGCTCGGTGTGCTTGGCCTTCCAGTTATGATAAAGCGTAATTGTGACGTTCAGGCATCGGCAGGCATCATTGCTGCATCCGGCACACTTGGTCAGATCATTCCGCCCAGTGTTATTCTTATCTTACTCGGCAGTGTGCTCAATCTTCCCATTGGTGACCTCTTCATTGCGGCAACCGGACCTGGACTCTTCCTGGTGCTGCTTTATTTTCTTTATATACTCTCCGTTACTCTGCTCCGTCCGAAGATATTTCCCGCTATGCCTGCTGAGGCACTTGCTGAGTTTTCTCATGCCGGAAAAATTAAAAGAATCATAACTTCACTTTTTCTTCCCGGACTTCTTGTTATGGCAGTGCTCGGTTCAATCTTTATGGGTATTGCCTCACCAACAGAAGCAGCAGCAGTAGGCGCCATGGGAGCAACACTTCTTACGCTTTTTAAAGGGCGGCTTACGTTTCAAAATCTGAAATATGTTTCAACCAAAACCGTATCAGTAACCTCGATGGTGTTTCTGATACTGATCGGTGCTTCTGCGTTTGCTCTGGTTTTCCGAGGTCTTAACGGCGACCGCTACCTTACAGAACTCATCATGGCATCAGAACTTGGTCCTCATATTTTCCTGTTACTTATGATGCTGCTGATTTTTGTTGCCGGATTTTTTATTGATTTCATCGAGATTGTTTTTATCCTTGTTCCGGTTATTGCGCCCATCGCTCTGCATTACGGATTTGATATGAAGTATATAGCCATACTCATTGCACTGAATTTGCAGACATCGTTTCTGACACCGCCTTTTGGGTTTTCATTGTTTTATCTCAAAGGGGTTGCTCCGCTAGGAGTCTCGACAATGCAGATATATAAAGGTGCTGTGCCGTATGTTATCATGCAGCTTGTTTGTTTGCTGGCAGTAGCAGTTTTTCCGGAAATATCAACGTGGCTTTTAAAAATCTTAAAATAACGAGATATCGGGGGACAATGGGGACACTTGGGACGTTGGAGAAGTAATAAGAATCTTTGCGTCTTAGCGCGAACTAATAGCGAAGTTTATACTCCCCTTTAAAAGCAAAAAGGCCATCCCCTGTTAAGGGACAGCCCTGAAACTCTGCCGCTACCGGCTGAAGTGTTACTTTATTTCAGTAACCTTATCAACGGTATCTAATTTTACGAAACGTTCGTTGTATTTTACAGTGCCTTTGGTGGTCTTCATGGCCTTGATGACCTTTACATTCACACCTTGCTGCTGTTTTTTGTTTTTGTTCTTATCGCCGAACGATTGCTGTTTAGCCATGGATATTTTTCCTTGTTATAATTCCAAATATAGCTATTTCCTGATAAAATCTGAAAACCAAAATCCGCCACCGGTTATTCATTCAGGATCAAATATGTTGCCCCTTCCCAGCCGGAAATCAGGGTCAAATGCCTTTTTAACCTCCCTCATCGCCCTGATACCTCCCTCACCGTACATCATTTTAAGATAATCCTTCTTTATTTTACCTATTCCATGCTCCGCAGAGACTGTTCCTCCTGCCCGGACTGCATTCTGGCAGAGTTCAGAGTAAATTTCCTTCCCCGCCTCAAAATGCGTCTGATTTTCCGGCAGCATATTCAAATGAATATGGCTGTTCCCAAAATGACCATAGATCACGTATTCCAGACCTGCACTTCTTACAAGATTTCTGCTTTCAATGTAATACTCCCTAAACCGCTCCGCCGGAACAGCCGTGTCAGTCCCCAGTTTTCTCACTCCTCGTGAGGCGATATACTCATTTACCTTATAGGCGGCCGAGTGGCGCATCTGTTCAAGTGCTTTTCGTTCACCGGGAGATGCCGCCATGATAATTTCCCCCTTTCCCCCGCAGTCAGAGAACATTGATAAAATGATTTCAATCAGCAAATCCGGCGGCTCTTGTCCGGTCTCAAACTCAAACCAGACCGCAGCCCCGGCCAGATCATCCGAAAAAGGAAAATCAGACTTTAACAGCCGCAGTGCTCCCTGATCAAAATACTCAAGAGCGCGTGGTTTCTTCTCTCCAGTCAGAAACCGCGCCTGATCAATAAAATCAAGAGCTCCCTCCTCCTCAGAAAAATGAGCCAGGCATGAAAGCACTCCGGCAGGTTTGGGTAAAAGCCGGAAGGTGATATTTTTCGTCAGAGCCAGAGTCCCTTCGGACCCTATGAACAGGTCAATTAAATCCATCCCCTCTTTTAAATAATAACCGGATGCATTTTTCACGGCAGGCATGTGAAGTGGTGTGAAGTCAAGCGCCCTCTTTTGATTGAAAGGAAGCATATCAAAACGGTTCCCTCGTGCTATAAACTCTCCGCGCCTCAGTGAAAATGCAGTGCCATCGGTCAGAACCAAATCAAGAGACTCTACAAAACTCCGGACAGCACCGTAGGAAAATGATTTTGCACCGGAAGCATTAGTAGCCACAATTCCACCGCAAGCACAGAGTTTTTCGGTCGGATCGGGGGGAAAATAAAATCCTTTTTCTTCAGCGGCCTGAAGAAGAGTTTGAAGAGGAAGACCGGCAGAGAGGGTAACGATGCCGAGTTCTTCATTGAACTCCATTTTCTTCGGAATCAGCCCCAGATTAAGCACCGCACCCCCCTCAGGCACCCGCGCACCGGTCAGACCTGTACCGTTGCCTGATATTGTCAGGGGCATCCCTTCACCTGATGCTAACTTCATCGCCCCCTCAATTTCTTCCTCATGCACAGGAAGCAACAGGAGATCACACTTACCCCTGAAATTAGATGCATCTTTCAGGTAATCAGGAAATTCATCTGAATTTCTCAGAACTTTCATTATCTTAGGGCTGCTTTCTCGTTTGCTTTTATGTGTGTGTAATCCGTCTTAAATCAAAATATTATTCGTTAAAATATAAACTATTTCAACATTTCAGTGAGGTATGCGTGAACTATAAACTGCTCGGAAAAACCGGACTTAAAGTATCTGAGGTCTGTCTTGGGACCATGACCTTCGGCGAGGAATGGGGCTACGGAGCCAATAAGGAAGCAAGCCGGAAAGTCTTTACTACTTTTATTGATGCGGGGGGCAACTTTGTTGACACCGCGAACAGATACACTGAGGGTACTTCAGAAAGTTTTCTGGGTGAGTTTGTAAAACCCCTGCGCGAAAAAATTGTACTTTCAACAAAATACTCTCTCTATAATGAAAAGGGGGAAGCAAACTCGGCAGGCAACAACAGAAAGAACATGATTCTTTCTCTTGAAAAAAGTCTTAAACGCCTGCAGACCGAATATATAGACCTCTACTATCTGCATATATGGGACGGGCTCACTGATATAGAAGAAATCCTCCGCGCGTTTGACGATCTGATTACCGCAGGAAAAATTTTATATGCCGGTATATCAGACACTCCCGCCTGGATAGTCTCACAGGCAAACACCATAGCTCAGATGCGCGGATGGAACAAGTTCCACGTAGTGCAGGCAGAGTACTCACTGATCACCCGCGATGCTGAACGCGATCTGCTTCCTATGGCTGATGCTTTTGATATGGCGGTAACAGCATGGGCTCCGCTTGCCGGCGGTGCGCTGACCGGAAAATATCTGAGCGGTGACAATCAGAAAAAACGCCTGAAACCGGAAAGCAGACGGCTTAATGAAAAATCATCAGCTATTGCAAAAGAAGTATATACCATTGCACAGGAACTTGGAGTTCCCTCCGCTGCTGTTGCTGTGAAGTGGGTTATGCAGAGACCACAGGTTATCATACCGGTTATCGGTGCAAAGAATGCCGAACAGTTAAAAGAGAGCTTAGCTTACAGTTCAGTTACACTTACTGATGAACATCTGACACGGCTGG
>JADLAF010000026.1 GCA_020848375.1 Ignavibacteriaceae bacterium | reverse complement strand
GTCGGCATGGGAGTTATCCAATTCCAGAATTTTGGAAGTTTCTGCTTCATCCGGATAGAGAAGTTTGTTCTTCTCAACTCCGCTTAGTTTCTCAGCAATTAAAAGTTCAGCTTTTTCAGGAATCACTTCAGTATTAGTCTGTAAGTCTCTTTTAACCGAGAAAGCAACACGAATTTTTGATTGAATCAGGTATTGGTTATAAAATTCATTAAAAATCCGGCGGCCGTCCTTTTCAAAAGTAACTGTTTCAAAAATATCATACAGTTCCTTCCTGAATTGATTTAGCATAGCTTCCGTAATTAAACCAAAACTGCCCCGTGAAATATCAAAAAGCCAGTGATTAAAATTAGCACTAACCTGACCCGCCTGGTAAACAACTTCAATTTCACCTACTTCTACATCGGAAAAGTCACTTGTGGTAATTAATCCGGAGTTTTTTAACTCATCAATGTTTCTAAGTAATGTTTTAAGTTTGGTTTTTGTGTTGGGAGTATCCTCTTCATCAACCGCCTGATAGGTTACTTTCATCTGATAGAAATCTACTTTAGGTAATTGCAGGAAATCCATCCTTGAATATCGGTCAACCGTCTGCCCGTTCTCAGACCGTTTTGTTCTGTTTAGTTCTTCAATACTTGTGTTTTGCTCAAGCTTTAGCTGTTTGTTCAGTGTGTCTGCATTTTCCTCATTCAGCCATATTAATGCAGTTTCTTCTTTCCCTTTGTCAACCTGGCGTAAACACCTGCATGATGTTTGTAAGACCATGTTCTGAGGGCTGTCACCTTTCTGAGAAAGTATTACACCGGTTAAACTTGGGCAGTCCCATCCTTCTTTTCCCACCTGAACCAGCAGAATATAGCGCTTATTTGAAATTGGCAAATCTAATGAACGAAACTCCAGTTCGCTTCCATCCGGCTGAGGATACTCCTTATTTCCTTTATGAAACCGCAAAATCTCATCCGGACTGATTTTTAGTTCACTGATCAGAAAAGGATATACTTCTTTTTCCAGGACTTCAATAGTACTGCAATAGATCGCTATTTTTGCAATAGTCCCGTTCTCATAAATCTTTGTTTTGTATTTTTTGTCGAAATCTTCAACACCTTGTTTTATAATGTGGAACCGGTCCAGATTTTGTCCGATTTTAACTTCGGGTGTCTTCAGAAATTTTTTGATTGCGGTTACAAGAGGATAAAAATATACCGTATTTGTTATTTGAGTAAACCTGAATTCATAATCCCCGGTTTTTATTTTTTCAGCACTTGGCAGATAAGGTGTTCCTGAGAAACCCAGCACGGTAGTAATATTTCCTTTAGTGTGCCAGTAGTTTACCGCTTGCCTTAGTTTCTTTTCGTCAGTAGCTGCATGATGGACTTCATCAATAAGGATGGACAAATTTGGAATTTCTCCAAATAAGCGCTTCAGATCGTTACTCGTATCCTTTTCATTTTCGTCCAACTCCAACTGAGTCTGCGCATTAAAATAAAAACTTTCCAGTATTACTTTTTCTGCGTTCACAACAAACACCTGCCCGAATGGGTTGGGCAAACAGGCATTTACCTTTTGAGCATTGGGATTTCTTGCCTTGTTACTTTTCTTTGCTGTTTTTTGTTCGTCTAAGATTTCAAATTTTAGCACCTTTTTTAGGTTTCCTGCTGCAGGTTCTGGCAATACCCATGAAGGATCAAAATTTTCAATCGTTCTAAGACTGGGAACGATTGAGGACTTTAAGCCCGACGGTATGAGCACCAGAAAATTGTGCGCGAATGCTTTGTTTTCCGGTTCGTTACCGGCAAAATATAAATCAAGATAGATGAAAGCCGCCATAAGGAATGTTTTACCGGCCCCCATTGGAAGACTCATTAAATAGTCGGCATAATTAACATTGTAAAAAATGCTCTTTATGATTTCATCATAATCCAGCGAATCAGGATTTTCCTTAATAATTTTTTCCAGTGCCGGCAGTTGAGTTCCGTTACCATTTTTCTCCCTTACAAAATCAAATAGCGCAAAAGCATTTTTGTTTTTTGAAAGATACTCCCGTGTAATCTGGCTTATGTGTAACTTAGAAAGGTCAGTTCCATTTGTAAAAAATCCCTCTGCGAATAACTGCCATAATGGCTTATTTTTACCCTCAATTTTAAGAAACAGATAGGTCTCAATTGCCTCTACCTGTGTATCTCTTAAATGTCCCCGGTCCCGGATATATTTAATGATAGATCCAACAGCACAATCATCCGACTGAAGCCAATTGTTTTTCTTTTGTTTAATTATTGAATGTAACATTAATTATTGGAATCTCAATACTCTTTAATTCACTTAATGGATCTGGTCTTTTCCCCGATCTCCGGTTAAAGTTATAATTATTTTAAGGATTACTCTTGATTATCAGCCAGATTGTTCAAAACCCGGTAAAATTTCGGATTTTAAATCCTCTGTAAAGCTGGATTTAATCAGTTTATTTTTCCGCAACTTATTGATAGTAATTTCAAAAATCACAGGTATTCAATTCTTGACGCAATGAGTCAGTTTTCCGGAAAATTCAGTTATACCAGGTTTTATTTAATCTATGCAGCCAGGATTCTGCCGTATGATACCGTTCTCAATCTAAGTCGAAATTTAATGAATTTTGCGCTTTTCCCCATTTTCTTTTCTGTATTTTCCTATTATTAACAAATTTACGCTTTCTCTGACTAAATTTTAAAACCTTTTTGCTGTGCCCTTTTCCTTAATTTCCCTTTTAAGGACAATAAGGACATCAAGGACTCTAAGGACGTACCAGGAGGGATAATCATTCACTCATTTCACAAATCTGCCATTTCCCATGCTTCCCTCTTCCAATTCTCAATTCTCCATAAATTCTCCCCCTTTTTCCGTATTTTAGTGCATAATTTTTCTTAAAATTATAACACATTACAACACAGTAAACGGAGTCCTCTATGAAAACAACGAAACAGGAAGCCCTCGATTATCATAGTTCAGGACGTAAGGGAAAAATTGAAGTTAACCCCACCAAGCCATGTCTGACCCAGCGCGATCTCTCATTAGCTTATACCCCAGGAGTTGCTGAACCCTGTCTTGAAATCGAAAAAAATCCGGAGCTTGCCTATTCTTACACCGCCAAAGGAAACCTGGTTGCAGTTATCAGTAATGGTACCGCAGTCCTGGGCCTGGGCGATATCGGAGCCCTGGCGGGCAAACCGGTAATGGAAGGCAAAGGCGTTCTCTTCAAACGCTTTGCCGATATTGATGTTTTTGACATCGAACTTAACTCTCATAATTCAGAAGAAATCATCCGTGCAGTGCAGATGCTTGAGCCGACCTTCGGCGGCATCAATCTGGAAGACATAAAAGCTCCTGAGTGCTTCTATATTGAAAAGGCACTCAAGGAAACCATGAATATCCCTGTTTTCCACGACGATCAGCACGGCACTGCTATTATCTCAGGCGCCGCGCTCATTAACGCGTGCGAAATAGCCGGTAAAAAACTCTCGGAAATTAAAGTTGTCTTTAACGGCGCAGGCGCCTCCGCCAATGCATGCGCAAACCTCTACTGCATGCTCGGCGTAAAAAAAGAAAACATTATCATGTGCGATACCAAAGGCGTTATATATAAAGGACGCACCGAGGGTATGAATGAATTCAAGGAAGTATATGCACAGGATACTCCTCTCAGAACTCTTACCGATGCATTCAAAGGCGCGGATGTGTTTGTCGGTCTTTCAGTTGGCAACTGTGTAACCAAGGAGATGGTAAAGCTCATGGGTGAACACCCGATTGTGTTTGCAATGGCTAACCCAAATCCTGAAATCACCTACGAAGATGCGATCGAAGCCCGCCCTGATCTTATTATGGCAACAGGGCGTTCTG
>JADLAF010000025.1 GCA_020848375.1 Ignavibacteriaceae bacterium | reverse complement strand
GTTTCTGTTTTTGCAAAAAAGAAGAAACACTTGAAAAAGCGGCCAAAAACCTGAGAAAGCTGCAGTTCTGATACACCCGCTGGAAAATTTTAGGTTGAATGAAAATTGAGATATGTCCTGCAAAATTATACCTGAAATTATTTTGTAACTTGCCGATACAGGGGTCGTTTTTTCAAATAAATGAAATCAAAAACTGCCACGAACCACCATAGATATGTTTGAAATGTTCCCGAAAGGCACATTAGACGGGGTCAGTGGTAATCAGGCAATATGAAATATTATGTCATTATAGGATTGATCTTTTTGTTTTCAGCCTGCACATCGAAAAACAGCAACATAAAATCTTTACAAAGCCGGATAGATAGCCTGCAACAAAGACTGAATGATACCTATAAGCCCGGGCTGGGAGAGTTTATGGGTAATGTGCAGATTCATCATGCTAAACTTTGGTTTGCCGGTAAGAATCAAAATTGGGAATTGGCCAACTTTGAGATTAATGAAATTAAAGAGAGCCTTGATGATATTAAGCATTATTGTGCAGATCGGCCGGAAATCAAAGAACTCGGTATGATTGAAGAGCCACTTCAAAATATTAGCAGAGCAATCGGGCAAAAAAATGCCAATAAATTTGAAAGTAGTTATAAAGTGCTTACGGTAACCTGTAATTCCTGCCACCAGGCAACAAATCACGGGTTTAATGTCATTACCATTCCTGCGACTCCTCCATTCAGTAACCAGAATTTCGGTTTATTAAAGTGAAAGCTTTTCTTTTATTAAAATCATGGCAAGATGTGTAGACTTGGATTATGGACAGTGCTACTATTCATACTAAACTTCGTTGCGCAGGCACAGACGCCCGTTAAAGTGATATTAGATACTGACATGGATTCTGATATTGATGATGTGGGCGCTTTGGCCATGCTCCATACTTTAGTTGACCACAAAAAAGCAGTTATCCTGGCGGTTGTTGTAACCAGCGATGATCCCTATGCCCCGTTATGCGCCGATGCCATTAACCACTATTATGGTCGTCCTGATATCCCGATCGGGGTAGAAAAAGGAATTGAATTGCATCATCATTCAAGGTACACCAGAAAGATTAGTGAAGAATTTAACAGGAGCCTGAATTCATACGAAAAAGCCGAGAACGCAACTGATTTATACAGGAGGGTATTATCTGAACAACCGGACTCAAGTGTGGTGATTATCAGTATCGGACATTTGACCAATTTGAGAAAACTTCTGGAGTCACCTCCTGATAACAATAGCCCGTTCAACGGTAAAGAATTAGTGTCGAAAAAAGTAAAACTCTGGTCATGCATGGGTGGGCGATTCCCTGCTGGAAAGGAAGCAAATTTTTATCGTCCTGACCCGGGATCTACACAAATTGTTGTGCAAAACTGGCCAGGCAGGGTGGTGTTTGCAGGATGGGAAATTGGCAATGAAATTATTACCGGAGCCGAATATTTAAAGAGATCCATTCCTTCCAAAAGTCCCGTGTGGCGTGCGTATCAATTATATAACAATTTTACAGGACGGCCCAGTTGGGATCAGGCAGCCGTACTTTCTGTTTTTGATGATGAAAACTATTATTGGAGTGTAAATAGTAAGGGACATGTCTCAGTATATGCAGATGGAAGTAATGAATGGATCAATGGTGAACAAAAACATCAATCATATCTTGTGGAGAAAATGAACCCGAGAGAACTGGCTAAATTTATTGATTCGATGATGGCTGGAATTTTTCGTTCCGGGTTTGGACCCGGTGTGCCACCACATTAAGATAATAAGCCATGCATCACTGCCACACCGTTGCTCAACCCTCCCGATCAAGGGTGGTAATGTGAGACTATTTCTGTGTATTGTGAATGTTATCAGCCAAATGTTAAATAAGTCTCACAGCTTTCCGATAAATCAAATTAAGTGGTCGTTATTTATGGAAATTATGGTTTTAATGCTTATCTTTGCGTTTACTCATTTTATGAAACAGTTTACGCACATATCATCCAGGGCTATAAACAAAGTTTATAGTAAACGACTGTTTCTTATTAGTCTTAACAACAGAGCCTTCATTCATTAAGCCCTCCGTTTATTTTCCTGATATCAAATCTGAAGCGGAGGGATAAATACTCCGCGGAAAATTATTTTACTTAAGACTTCCGGTAGTTAAGCAATTGCATTGCTATACCGGGAAAATTAAATTTTATAAACATGAAACCTGTAATTAGCAACACTGACTATGTTACTTTAAAATCTTTAATTGTAAACTGCCCTCCTCATCTGAAATCTAAAGAACTGGGGCAAATGATGGATGAACTGGATAAAGCAGAAGTGGTAACCGACAAGAAAATTGGCAATGATGTGATTAAGCTTAATTCCCTTTTCGAAGCGGAGGATTTGTCCACCAACAAGATATGGAAGCTGATGCTTACATTGCCGGGCGAAGCAAATCTGAAAGAACAAAAAATATCTGTTTTTTCACCTTTAGGGGTGGCACTCATCGGCTTTAAAAAGGGAATGACTATACAATCAGCATTGCCGGGAGGAATGAAGAAATTCAAGATATTGAATGTTGTAAATGAATAGTGACTTGCAAATATTGTTAGACTATTGCTGAAAAACGTAATGCCGGTAACGCCTTTAACGATTCTTGCCAAAAAGGGTAATCTTAACTGACGACCCTTTTTTGTTTTCTCTTGATACGTAATAATAACTACTTCTGACTTGCCACCAGATCCACCCTGACAGGGCAAATTAAACGTGAAGGGATTATCATTGTGAATAGAAAAATTTCCCTAATTTGACCCCATGAATAATAACGCCTACACCGCTGTTTGTTTTGGTGAAATTTTATGGGATGTGCTGCCCGACAAAATGTTGCCCGGCGGGGCGCCTATGAATGTTGCCTACCATCTTAACCAGTTGGGTATCCCTTCGGCTATGATTAGCCGGGTGGGGCAGGATGATTTGGGACGGCAATTATTGGATTTTATTACTTCTAAAAATGTTACAGGCGATTTTGTACAGATAGACAGCAGCCATGAAACAAGCAGGGTACTTGCAAAGCTGGATGGCAACAGTGTTACTTATGATATTGTTAAGCCGGTAGCATGGGACTTTATCGAATACAACCGGCAGCTTCAGCAACTGATCTCGCGTACCCCTTATTTTATTTTTGGAAGTTTAGGCGCCAGGAGTGAAGGTTCCCGGCAAACGCTGTTTGAATTGCTGGAAGTTGCAAGACATAAAGTACTTGATATCAACCTGAGGAAGCCACATTATGACAAATCTACGCTCGATCCTCTGCTTCGTCATGCCGACGTGCTGAAGCTGACTGATGATGAGCTGCACCTGCTTTCGGGGTGGTTTGGTTTTGAAGGCGATGACAAAGAACAGGTTCTCGCCTTTCAGGATAAATTTCATCTAAATATGATCCTTACTACCCGCGGCGACAAGGGAGCCATGGTGTTAAATGACGGACAGTTGTATGAGCACCCGGGTTTTAAAGTAGTTGTAGCTGATACCATCGGCAGCGGCGATTCCTTTCTGGCAGCATTTCTCTCAAAGTTTATTAATGGAGCGCCTGTTGCTGAAGCGCTGAAATTTGCCACG
>JADLAF010000024.1 GCA_020848375.1 Ignavibacteriaceae bacterium | reverse complement strand
GGAATTTCCCGCACGGTCATATTAAAAGAAATATCACCCTGCCAGTGGGGGCAAAAGTAAAAATTGATTTTTCTCAAAAGAAATTTACTGCCCTTGAGAAAGTAGTTTCCTGACCTCACCCTGTATATATCCGTTTTCAAACAGGGCATAGACATTTTTACCGGGACAGCTTGTCTTGGCATAGTCGCGGTGAGTCCTGATCGAATCAACCGGTATATTAAATTTCTCGCAGTTCATGGCGAGCATTTTTACCAGAGTTCTAATCTGTGGCTCTTTGGTTCCCTCAACCTCGAAATTACCAATCAGTGAAATCAGCAAGTGACCTGTGGGGTCATAATCCGTTCCTGTTTCACCCACTGTATATACATTTCGTCCTTCATAGACAATTCCTGAATAGTCCAGGATGTAATGGTAAGGGATATCTGCCCAGTTTCTGTCCGGTCCCATACCCCATTTCTGCACGCGGGCTAAAAAGTTACCGGGGCTTCCTTTGCTGCTGTCAAATTTGGTGCCTTCGTGGTGCACGGTTATTCTTTCCGGCACGTGTGAGTTATAAGGTTTGGGCGGTAGTGCATTCCACCCTTCACGGCTGATAAACTGCAGTTCATCAGTGGGAGCGGAGCCGGCGCAGCCGTTAAAGTACAAGGTTATAAAAACAGCAGCGGGGAGTAAAAATAATTTAAAGTTTTTCATGATAAACAAAATACTTTGGGTTAATTTCTGAAATACAGAGGTCAACTGCCTCAGGTGATTCAAATAATGCAAACACAGAGGAGCCGGAGCCGCTCATCTGTGAATATATCGCGCCGTAACTGCTCATTACCTTTTTTAGTTCTCTGACTTCGGGGTAACTTTCAAATACCGGCTTTTCGAAATCGTTACTTAGCCAGGAGGTTAGAGCAGGAAGACCGATATCTGGTTCTTCTTTTAAAGTGGTCAGACTTCTTTTCGGTTTTGCCGGAACAACTTTGGAATATGCCCAGCCCGTTGGGACATGAATTCCTGGATTAACAAGAAGAAGGTAATATGAGGAAAGCGAAAGTTTAATCTCAGTAAGAATCTCACCCCGCCCCTCACCGAGCGATGGATTGGGACGTAGAAAAAAAGGTACATCACTTCCGAGGAGCAGTGCCATTTTTTCCAAAACATTTTTTTCGATGTTCAGATCGAAAAGCTGATTGAGCGCCATCAAAGTTGCTGCCGCATCAGAGCTGCCGCCCCCCAAACCTGCACCCGTGGGAACAAGTTTCTCCAGATGAATTTTTACGTTGAGCTGCTTCCTCATTATTTTTTCAGTCAGTCGCAGTGCTTTCATAATGAGATTGTCATCAGGTGCAGGGGTCAGCCGCGGAGCCGAAGAAATAAATTCGGTTTTATCGCTTAAGGTGAATGTAATTGTATCATGAAGTCTGATAGGGATGAATAACGTTTCAATATCATGAAACCCATCATTCCGTCTGTTAATAATGTTCAAACCAAGATTGATTTTTGCGTGAGCTTCTCGTCTGACAGATTCCAAACCCGGCTATCCTTTTTTCATATATGCCTGGTTCAGCATCTTCGCATTTTTCCATTCACCGCTGGTATAAAAACCCATTGTTTTCTTAGCTATCCGTTCAAGGTCAATCATCTTAATGCATTCAAGATCATATGGACAGCTTTTCTTCCAGCAGGGGGAGCAGAAAAGATCTTTCTGGAAAAGTTTAACACCTCTGCCATAGAGGTCAATTTCCGTCCAACAGCTAAGACCAAACCATGCAATAACAAACTTCCTGAGCCCTATTGCAATGTGCATCCCGAATGAGTCACCGGTTATGACTACATCAGCAAGATTTTCATAGATGACGCCTTTTCTAACCCCGTCTGTTGTCGGTGTGTTGATTATTTTTTCACCGAAAGGAGCTGCTATCTGCAAATTACGCTGGGTGTCTTCCGGTCCTCCGAATAATGCAATCTTCACATCAGGGAATTTCAAAAAGGAATATATCAGGTTCTGATGTTGCTCAACCGTCATTTTTTTATTAGGGAAAAGTTCCGAACAGCCGGTGTTGAATCCGATTACAAAATCATCCTCACTTATCTTAACTTTCTGCCGGTATTCATGAAAATAGGCGATCTCCTGGTCAGAGAGATTGAGTATATATTCATCATTCACAAAGTCAATTTCGAATGTTTCAGCGAGATAATCCTGACCTGTCCGGGTATTTTCCCTGAATTTAAAATGATCATCCATACCGAGCCGGAAGTTATATTCAGCCCCTTTATTCAGCGGAATAATTTTGCCGTTCGGATCAAGACCGAAGCCGAGTTTATGTTTCCCGGGAACAAGATTAAGTATTGCGCATGACCGTTGGGATTTATCTGAGCACATCACATAATCGAACTCCATTGACAGCAATATCGAAAGTGATTCAAAATCATACGAAAGCACTTTATCTATAAGAGGATTATTTTGCAACAGAGGAGCGGCTATTTTAAGAGTGATCCAGTAGATGGTTGAATCAGGAAACTTGCGCTTCAGCCCCGGCAGCCGGGCAGTGGTCATAACCACATCACCCATTGCATCAAGATTGATTATAAGGATTTTTGTACCGACCGGTATGTGGTCTTTGCAGCCATCCTCCCAGCAGTTATGATCACCAAAACAGGGTTTATAGCCGTTGAATCGTTTACAGGATTGTGCTTCTTTTGGCATGTATATATTTTTCAAGAAATGGGTTAAACTTTGTTGTTACATCTTCAAAGCTGATATTATCAAGATTTGGATCTTTGGTAATCACAGCTTCATAATCACTGTTATATGGATACCAGACAACATCGGTTGTATTATACCAGACGTACAGTCCGAAGACCGGTTTGCCAAACATGGATGCCAGATGAATCGTGGCGGTATCAGGGGAAAATAGCAAATCAATATATTTGAAAAGGGCAGCAAATTCCTCAAAAGACGGAGTGGTTATAATTCTTTCTTTTTCCTCTGTGACAGTTTCTGCATGCAGTTTGTCTTTAGGATCAGAGATAACGATATACTCAGTTTCTTTTTCCTTAAGCCAGCGGATCAATTGTATATACCTGTCCGTACCCCAGTAACGCGCCGGGCTGCCGGCACTGATATTAATTGCTGTAAGCAGACGACCTGATTTCCGGAAGTCCTTCAGTTTCTCACCGGCACTGCTGAAAGCTTCATCGGATATGCTTAAACTGATCTTCAGTTCTGACGGCTCAGGGCTGAATCCGAATAAGGTACTGAGGGCAGCGCAGCGTTCAATTACATGTGTTACGGATGGGTCTTTTTTCGTTACTGTATGTGTGAACAAGGGGGCCGTTATTTTTTCAAGAGCCGCTTTTACCGAAATCTGAAGCGAGCCGATCAACATACTTACGGTGTTTGACACATCATCGTGAAGATCTATAACCGCATCAAACTTTTCTTCCTCAAGTTTTCTGGTTAATTCTCTCAGCTTTTCAGGTTTTTTTTCGTAAATATATACCTGATGGATATCAGGGTGATTCTTATAGACAAAATGATTCTTTTTATCAGCAAGAATGGTGAGTTGTGCACCGGTATGCTGTTTGAGCAGCCGGATAAAGGGAGTGGTAACAAGCGCATCACCTATTTTATTCAGGCGGATGAGAAGAATTTTACTCTCCGCTGAAACAGTGAACGGAAAATCTCTCCTCTGAGCTTTGTGTGTTGCTATATATGCTTTGAGGATAAAACGCTTCGCAGTGTTCTCAATATTTTTGATAAACTCAGACATGCGATGAACTTTCAATCATTTCCCCATATACAGATGCTACTTTTTCGGCAGGCATCTGTCTGAAGCATTCGTGATGTTTTGGACAGATCAGCAGATTACATCCGATGCACTCAAGATCTTCCAGACGGTAATAACGGTTTTTGCTTCCGTACGGTCCCTGAAGGCGGGGGTCTGTCGGGCCATATAAACCGAGTACAGGTGTTCCGACAGCCGCAGCGATATGCATCGGACCGCTGTCATTGGCAATCATGCCACTGCATTTTTTTATAAGAGCGCCCATTTCAGTTATCCCGCACTTTGGCGCAAGGGTAAAACTGCCTTCTGACATATTGAAAATCTTCTCGGCATCTTCCTCATCTCCCGGACCCCAAAGTATCAATATTCTGTGATTATACCTTTTCTGAACTGCATCTGCAAACTCAAACATTTTTTCGGGATCGCATTTTTTAGACTCCCATCCGCCTGTAGGGGAGATCCCAGTTACCATCTCACCAGTCGGAAATGTTTCCTGCCAGAACCTGTCAGCGAAATCATCATCTGCCTTTTCCGTACCGAAATGCAGTTTTGAGGCAGTAACACAAATCCCTGCGTTCTCTAAAAATTTCAGATGCAGATCCGCTGCATGATAAAGAGCCCGCTCCTCAGGTCCAAAAATATTATAAGCATACGCCCTGCCCCGGTAGGGGAATCCGGCACGGTATTTCGCCCCTGAAAGAAAAGTGATAAGGGCCGTCCTCGGATTAGAATAGAAATCGAGAATCAGATCATATTTTTCCTGCCTGATATCTGCTATGGTTTTAAGTCCGCCGAATTGCTCCTTTTTTCTGAAAAGGTGAACTTTCTTAATAAATGGGAGTTTTTTCAGAAGAGGTTCTGATGGTTTTTCCGTGAGATAATGAATCTCCGCCTGTGGGAAAGCGGCAATTAAGGAATCAAAAACAATGCTGGAAAGTACTACATCTCCAATGCCTTTGAGCTTAATGCAGAGTATTTTCCTGATTCCGTCTGTGGACAGTTTCACGCCGGGGATTTCCTTAACAACAATGATTTCAAAAAGGCAATTTACAATTTTTTATATTTAGATTTCAGATTCAGGAGAATACGAATACCCGAAAATGCCCACAGTATTAGAACTGCTTGAAAAAGTTGATAAATTTTTCTCTGAAAAGGGGATTGATTCCCCCCGACTTAACGCTGAACTGTTGCTGGCAGAGATCCTCAATTGTAAACGGCTGAACCTTTACCTTCAGTTTGACCGTCCGCTCAAAGAAGATGAGGTTAACAAGTACAGGGAATACGTTCGCCGCCGTTCCCAGAGGGAACCACTGCAATATATTATAGGGAAAGTTGAGTTTTACGGGCTTGAGTTTAAGGTCAATTCCTCAGTGCTCATACCCCGCCCTGAAACAGAAATTCTTGTGGAGCAGGTACTTAAATCCTTAAATGGCTCTGACGCACCGGTAATAATAGATATTGGAACCGGATCGGGCAATATCTGTGCTGCGCTTGCCTCAAAACTTAGTAACCCTCGGGTCTTTTCAATGGATGTCAGTGAACAGGCACTCCTGCTCGCCGATGAAAATATCCGAAGTTTAAATCTTTCGAAAAAAGTGAATCTACTAAGGCAGGATATCCTTCAGACGGATCAGAGTAATTTGCCGGAGGCGGATATCATCGTATCAAATCCTCCTTATGTTCCAAAACTTGAGTTTGATACACTGCAGGAAGAAATTGTGAAATATGAACCTCGGGGTGCGGTTACGGATGAGTCTGACGGGATGAAGTTTTATAAACGCATTACACACTTTGCCTCGGAAAAGCTGAAACCTGGTGGTATGCTCTTTTTTGAACTCGGCTATAATTCCTCAGAAAAAGTGCAGGAAATTATGCTCGGTCAGGGGTTTTTAGAGATTACCATAACAAAAGATTATTCCGGAATTAACCGGGTTATATCAGGGGTTCGCCGATGAGAGCATTACTGCAAAGAGTGAGCAGGGGAGGAGTTGATATACCGGAGGATGATTATACTGCAGCAATAGGAATAGGCATTGTTGTATTGCTTGGGATAAAATTTTCTGACACCGAACCTGATGCTATCTATCTAGCTGATAAAACTGCTTCACTCAGGATTTTTTCTGATGAGGAAGGGAAGATGAATCTTTCAGTGAGAGATATACAGGGAGAAATTCTTGTTATCTCGCAGTTTACCTTATATGGGGACGGTTCAAAGGGGAACAGACCGGGCTTTAGTGACTCAGCAAAACCTCCTGTGGCAATTCCGCTTTATGAAAAATATATACGCCGTTTGAGGGATATACTCGGCGATGAAAAAGTGAAGACGGGAATTTTTGGCGCTATGATGAGTGTTGAAATAATAAATGACGGACCGGTAACGATCATGCTCGAAAGCAAGAACCTTTGAGTCATATTCTTCTTCTATTTATTGATGGTGTCGGAATCGGGGAGCCCGATCCGGTTAAAAATCCTTTTTTTTCAGGGAAGTTTAGTTTCTTTAATGAGTTTTTTTCTGACACTCCGCACCTGTTGAAACAGAATTTATCAGGAGATCAGATTGAACTTTTTCCTATTGATGCCAGGATGGGGGTTGAAGGTATTCCACAAAGCGGAACCGGGCAGACCTCAATCTTTTGCGGTGTAAATGCACCTGCTCTCATCAATCAGCACTTCGGCCCATTCCCCTATTCAACACTTATCCCCGTTATTAAAGAAAAAAATATCTTTATTGATTTTCTGAAAAGGGGCCAAAAAGTTTTCTTTATAAATTCATACCCTCAAGTGTTTTTTGACTATCTCAATTCAGGTAAAAGCCGTCAAAGTGTCATTATGCTGAGTTACCGTTCGGCTGGTTTTGAATTAAATACTGCTGATGATGTCAGGCGCGGATATTCCCTTTCAGCGGAGATTACGAACCGCGTCTGGCGTGAACGTTTGAAGTATGATGATATAGAGGTCATAACTCCTGAGAAAGCTGCTGATCGGCTGCTGACCAGAGTTGCTGAACATGATCTTACGGTCTATGAGTTTTTTCTGACAGATCATCTTGGACACGGAAGAATTCCTCATGATTTTGATATAATCTGTTCTGATTTAGATCGCTTTCTGACACATATTTTTAAGAACTTTAACAGAGCAGACTCTGATATACTTCTCTGTTCAGATCACGGAAATTTTGAAGATATATCCATTAAGGCACACACGTTTAATCCTGCTTTGGGAATTGCTGCCGGAAAGAATGCCCTTCAGATGCGGGACATGATCAAATCACTTGATCAGATTAAGCAGGTACTGCTCGGCGTTTAATTTATGAAGTATCCGCTGATATCTGTTACCATAGCTTTTGCCCTGGGGATTCTTTCATTGGATATTGTTCAGGTTGACTTTGGTTACCTCTCCATTCTTATTTTTTTATTTCTTGGTATGGCTGTCCTTCTGCATCACCTCAGGCCGGATTTTGTATATATCCCGGTTCTTGCAGCTTCTTTTTTTCTCGGGACGATAAGAATTGACCTTGCGAGTGAAAAGCTTCCTTTGCCGCTCTTTAATGATTACTTCATCAGAGGAATTGAAATTCATGGAAGAGTTTCTTCTTTTGAACTTCCTGTAAGAGGGGCTCTAAGCTTCAGCGTTGAACTTGACTCGGTGACCTCATCAGGTGAGACCTTTCTCTCGGGTAAAAAGATTTTAGTCAGTTTGTATGAGGACAGCGGGGAAATATATAATGATTTACAGAAAATTGCTCCCGGCTTTAGGGTCTCACTTTTGGGTAACTATTATCGGCTGCGATCAGAAGCTAATCCGTATGCTTTTGATGAGGAGTCTTATTATCAGAAACAAGGTTTCTCCGGAAGATTCCGCATCACAAAACCTGATTCTTCAACTCTTTTATCAGGTTCCGGGTTTGTTTATGAACGATTTGTTCATAATTTCAGGAGGTCAGCAGATTCATCTCTCCGGTCTCTTTTTTCACAGGAGCTCTATGCACTACTCCGCGGATTGCTGCTTGCCGACCGGGGTGAGGTTGATCTGCAAACGAGAAAAGAGTTCAGCCAGGCCGGCGTTATTCATGTTCTGGCTGTATCCGGATTGCACATGAGTTTTATCGCTTTTCTATTTAGTCTGCTTCTGACACGTTTGGGCAGATTGAAACGTGATATCGGAACCATAATAGGCATTCTCCTTTTTCTTGCTCTTACCGGCTTTGTAACCACGGCTACACGTGCCGGTATTATGATAATACTTTTTCTGACCGGTCGGATACTTCAAAAAGACCCGTATCCGGTTCACACTGTTTTTGTGGCTGCTTTTCTTATTCTCCTCTGGAATCCGTTTGAGATATATACAGCCGGATTTCAACTTTCATTTTCTGCGGTTATTGGCATTCTCCTTTTTATGAAACCACTTGAGGAATCATTCAGGATATACAAAGTTACATTTCCATTTCTTAAGGCATCATTTGAACTGATGCTGGTTTCCGTCTCGGCGCTCCTTGGCATTTTCCCTTTTTTACTTTTTCATTTTGGAAATATTTCTCTTATTTCCCCAGTATCTAATCTGCTTGTAATTCCGCTTACCGGTCTTATCATTGCGGGGGGATTGGCTTCTTCATTCCTTTCTTTTTTCTTCAGCGGTGTGGCGCTTAATGCCGCGAGTGTAACGGAAGTGCTTTATGAGCTTCTTACAGGTACGGTTTCTTTTTTCGCTTCTGCCGGGTTCCTTATCTGGAAAATTGAAAAAATAAGCATACCGATTCTGATTGCTATGTGTTTTCTTGCTGGTCTTATTTATCACTGGCTTGTGACGGAGGATTTTAGTAAAGGGGTAAGAATGGTCTTAGCGGGATTAACGCTCACAGTTATATTTGTTATCTCTCAGATGAGCGGAAGCATTTTCGAAAAAGGAAAGATGGATGTTCTATTTTTTGATGTTGGTCAGGGTGATGCTATACTGGTCTCAACTCCTGGCGGAGAAAAATGGCTTATTGATGGCGGAGTTCTTAACAGTTTCAGCAATGCCGGGACACACAGGATAATTCCTTTTTTAGAAAGAACGAAGATTGGCAAAATTGACTATGCACTTGTCTCACATTATGATACTGATCATTTTGGGGGAATTGCCGTTCTTTTGAAGGAGAGTATAATAAGAACAATTATCCTTCCACCAAAAGAACCCGGTTACGGGGCAGACGATGCACTGGAAAAACTTGCATTGCTGCGAGGTGTAAATATTATCTCAGCAAAGGATACCGCAATTCATTCAGGCGGAGGTGTTTTTTATCTCCTGACACCATCAGGCGGGCAGTCAGAAGGCGAAAAGAAGTCAAATGAAAGAAGTATTTCCCTTAAATTAGTATATGGTAAAACAGCATTTCTTTTCACCGGCGATGCCCCTGATAAAACAGAGGAAAACCTGATAAATAAATTTGGCGCTTTCCTTGACTCGGATGTCCTCAAAGCCGGTCACCACGGAAGTAAATCCTCGACCGGAGAAAAACTGCTCAAACGAGTTTCGCCTGAGGTTGTTGTCTTTAGCAGCGGGCTGGGGAACGGCTACAATCACCCGGCCAAAGAAGTTATTTTACGGTCAGTGGCAGAAGGCGCAAATGTGGCGCGCACAGATTTTGAAGGGGCTCTGCTTTTTACCAGCGATGGCTTAACTGTGACAAAGAGATTATGGAAATAAAAAAAAGAAATTTGGTTATCGGAATCCTCGGCGGTGGTCAGCTTGCAAAAATGTCCCTGCTTGCTGCTGCCGAAATGGGATTTGAATGTGCAATTCTTGAGAAGGAATCTTCATCCCCTGCGGGGAAACATAGCCGTTTTGAATTTAAGGGTCAGGCGGGTGATCAGGAAGCCCTTGACCGGTTTATAGACGTTTCAGACGTAGTAACGCTTGAAAGTGAGTTTATTGACCCGGGGTATCTGGTATATATAGAGAACCGCGGTAAAAAAGTATTCCCTTCATCGGTAACATTATCAATGATTCAGGATAAATATATACAAAAAAAATCCTTCAGTGAGGCGGGAGTGCCAGTTTCCCGTTTTGTTGCTGTTGAAAGTAAAGACAACTACATCTCTCTTTCCTCTGTGCTGGGTGAAAAGTTCGTCCTGAAGAGCCGGACTATGGGATATGATGGTTATGGGAATGCACTGGTTAATGATCAGGAGTCACTGATTAAAGGGCTTGAAAAACTCAAAAGCCGCAATTCTGAGCTGATGGCCGAGGAGTTTGTCCCTTTTGTAAAAGAGCTTGCAGTAATGGTAGTGCGCACCAAAAGGGAAACGGTGTTTTATCCTGTTGCAGAAACCATTCAGGAGCATCATATTTGTAAAGAAGTACGGCTGCCCTCGGGTATCACAACTGAGCAGGAGTCAGCCGTTCGCGAAATGGTAACCAAGGCACTTGATGCAATTGTAGGAGAGGGGATTTTTGGCTTTGAGTTGTTTTTACTCAGTGACGGTACTATTCTGGTCAATGAAACAGCTCCGAGACCGCATAACTCAGGACATTTTACCATTGATGCCTGCGTTACCTCACAATTTGAAAATCATATCAGGGCCGTGGCAGGTCTGCCGCTTGGGTCAGCAGAACTTCTTAAGCCGTATGTTATTATGGTCAACCTTCTTGGTAAAAGAAGCGGACCAGGATTTCCGGATAATTATACCGCAGCACTCTGCGAACCGGACGTTAAGCTTCATATATATGGCAAAGAAGAATCTCGCCCGGGAAGAAAGATGGGGCATATCACTATGGTCGGTAGTGCAGAAGACATATATCAAAGGGCATTAACAATTGAAAAGGAAATACATCTATGAAAGCAGAGGTTAAAAACCCGGTTGTCGGGATCATCATGGGAAGCGATTCCGACCTTACAGTAATGAATGAAGCAGCAGAAGTACTTAATGAGTTTAAAGTACCTTATGAAATAAAGATTGTATCTGCTCACCGTACGCCCGACCTGATGGCAGACTATGCCACTAAGGCAAAAGAGCGGGGCATTATGGTTATCATTGCAGGAGCAGGTGGTGCTGCTCATCTTCCCGGAATGACGGCTGCGTACACCACTCTTCCTGTTATAGGAGTGCCGGTTAAAGGAAAATCACTTGACGGACTTGATTCACTTCTTTCAATTGTGCAGATGCCGGGGGGAGTTCCCGTTGCTACGGTTGCTATAAATCAGGCCAGGAATGCAGGGCTTCTGGCTGTCCAGATTCTCGCATTAATGGATGAAGGACTTTCAGTCAAACTGGCTGAGTATAAAATGAATCTTCACAACGAGTCAGCCCAGAAGAATTTTTTACTTAATCTTTGATGCGATCGCGGTTACTTCTTCATCAGGGTGCTCCTGCTGTGGACCGCCGATAATTTTTTTCTCGTCGAAAGTGAGAAATACATTTTGCTCGGATTTTCGTTCAGGACAGGCAGCGTACGCACAGAAGTGACACATTGAGAAGTCGCAGTGATCAAGATGAATTTTAATTTCGGAAGGATGATGCAGTTCATTTACTGACTTCAGAATCTCAATCTCTTCAGTATGAGTCTGCTGTATCGTAAAAAAATAGGGGACTACTAAGTGAAAATCCAAAAAGAGTTTATTGCCTGATCTGCGCACTCTTAGCTGATGTACATCAATCCAGAAATCTTTTTTAATCTCAGCAATTTTATCACAAAGTTTTTTTAGAATCTCAGGGTCAGAGGCATCCATCAGCCCGTTGAAGGAGTCACGGATTAATTTTGATCCGGTGAAGATAATGTTCGCAGCCACTATAATAGCAAAGATGGGGTCGAGTATGGTATAACCAGTCAGCATTACCAACCCAATCCCGACAACCACGCCAAGACTTGTCCAGGAATCAGTAAGTACGTGTTTACCGTCTGCAATCAAAGTAATAGAATTATATTTTTTCCCTGTCAGAATAAGGTACCACCCAAGGAACAGATTAACCGCCCCTGCGGCAATGACGATATATAACCCGATATCCAGTTTTTTAATTTCGCTGCCAAAGATCAGATCGTGTACCGCTGCATAGATAATAGCTATTGCCGCAACAATGATAAGAAGCCCTTCAAAACCAGCGGAAAAGAACTCAATATTTCCGTGACCGTAAGGATGGCTTTCATCTTCGGGTCTCGAACTGATAATGATGCTGATAAAAGCGATTCCGGAAGCAAAAATATGAACAACAGATTCAAGAGCATCGGAATAAATTGCTGCTGAGTTTGTTATCAGGTAGGCGCTCATTTTTCCGGCAAGCATAAGGAAGCCGGTTATAAGAGCGGCAAGTGCGGCGTTTCGGGTTGCCTTATTTTGTTTCATGCGGACAGAGCGTTAAGTACATCCGGTAAATAATTATTGAAAGATGTTAAATATAATCTGATTTTCTGATTAAAACATAAAAACTGTCGGCTGTAAAGGTAATTATTTCAAGTATCGTATTATTAGGAAGTATAAGTAAAAATTCTTTCACAAAACCGCTGTTTTAGGTCATAATAGCGAATTACGGTTCAGGGGGAAACCTGTGAAATTATGAGAAAAAAGTAAAAAACTAAAAAAAACACTTGTGAAGGTTCGCGAATTTTCCTAACATTGAACAATTGGATAAATAATTCCAAAAAATGCTAAACTATTCACTTAAAAAAAGGAATCCGATGAAGAAATTTTTCTTTACCCTTTTTATTCTCTTTGTTTCCTCCGCCGTGGTAATTAACGCGAGCGGTTTTGAAAAGACTGGTCCGAAACCAAAATCTAACGGACAAATTAACATAGTTGATGGACCGGGTCTCAGTACTCCTCTGAGTGCAGTGTCAGAGTCTTTTGAGGGGACAACATTCCCGCCTGCCGGCTGGACTAAAATTTCAGCAGACGGTGGTACCGGCTGGACCCGAATCACTGTAGGCACAACACCTCTTCCGGGATGGAACGGCGGAACTGCTACAGCTTTCTCACCAACCAGCGGTGTTGGAATGGCTTATGCCACCTGGACTACAGGTGGTGCAACTGCTAACGACCAGTGGTTAATTTCACCGCAGATCACAAACGTTGGACCTGGTTATCAGATTTCATTCGCAGTCAGAAAATTCTCCAACTATGCAGATAATCTTGATGTAAAGATTTCAACTACCGGCAACTCTGCAACAACGAATTTTACCATCAATGTTGCTACTATTGTTTTTGCTGCTGCTGACACAGGTTGGATGATGAAAACCTACGATATCGGCAGCTTAGTGCCTGCAAATTCAAGCATTCACGTTGCTTTACGCGAAAGAGTAACTGACAACTTTAATGATGGTGATGCTATTTTTGTTGACGATTTCTACTGCGGACTGGTTGTTCCGGTAGAATTAACCTCATTTAAAGCAGCAACTGTTGGTAATGATGTTCAGCTTAGCTGGGCTACCGCTACAGAAGTTAACAACAGAGGATTTGAAATTCAGAGAAAAACTTCCAATGGTGATTTCGTGAGTGTCGGCTTTGTAGGCGGAAATGGAACAACCACTGACAGAAAAGAATATTCTTTTGTTGATAAAGGTGTTGTTTCTGGTGCATACAGCTATCGTCTGAAACAGGTTGACTATGACGGACGTTTTGAATATTCAGATGCTGTGAATGTTAACATCGAAGCTCCGGCTAAGTTTGAACTGAGCCAGAACTACCCTAATCCATTCAACCCGGCAACCAAAATTAACTTTGGTCTTGAAGCGGACGCTCAGGTAAAACTGACTGTTTTCAATATCCTCGGTCAGCAGGTTGCGGTTCTTGCTAACGGATTCCTTTCAGCGGGTAATCATTCAGTCACTTTTGACGCAAAGAATCTGACCTCAGGTATCTATATGGCTAAAATTGAAGCTGTTGGTACCAACGGAAAGAATTTTACTTCATTCATTAAGATGACTCTTAATAAATAATTTTTTTTGATGTGCCCTTTGTTTTTTGGCAAAGGGCACCTCTGTTTTCCTGTGTGTTTTTTTCTTTTGCCCTCGGGCTGATAATTTCAGGTAGTCAATTGTTTAAGATTCGACCCACCTGAAATAAAATTTATTTGTGTGTCGCGGTCCCTTCCGCCTTCTGTTCATTGTTTTTTGTTTCGGTACTTTAACTACTTATTATACTTTACTTTAAGGAAAGGTTACCATGAAAAGTTCTTTACTTTTTGTTCTTTGTGTTGTTTTTAGTGCAACAGGATTATTTGCACAAAACGATAACCATACTGGCGAAACACCAGAAATAAAACTGAATCAGGTTACTGTGCCTCTGGTTGAATCAACAGAAGCACTCCTGTTTGACAACGGTCCAATTGTTTCACTCCCTGCCGGCGGATGCTCAGGTGGCGATGCAAGCATTTTGGACGGTACTATCGGAGGACATACCCTTTACGGATGGGGAACAAACAAAAATGCCAACTATTATATGGCTGACGATTTCACTAACTCTTCAGTCTGGGTGCTTGATTCTCTTAAATTTTTTGCATATCAGACCGGTGCAACTGCACTTACATTAACTGGTGTTTATGTGCAAATCTGGTCTGGTGACCCTTCATTAGGCGGAACAGTTGTTTGGGGAGATACCGTTACCAACCGGCTGGTCGTTGCTCGACTTTCCAATATCTACAGAGCACAGTCAACAACTCCAACCAATTGCGACAGACGAGTACAGGAAATTGTTGCTTCCTGCAACGCAACTCTTCCTGCTGGTACATATTGGCTTCAGTGGGGTCTGACCGGTTCATTAGCATCTGGACCATGGACTCCTCCTGTAACCATACCTGGTCAGGCAGTCACCGGAAATGCAAAGCAGAAAGGTCCTGGCGGATGGACAAATGCTTTGAACGGAACCACATCACCTAATGGTGCTCCTTTTATTGTATATGGTTCGGGAAATGTCGTCCCGGTAGAACTTACCTCATTCTCAGCTATCGTGAGCGGTAATACTGTTGAACTGAAGTGGTCAACCGCATCAGAAGTTAATAACAGAGGATTTGAAGTTCAACGTAAGTCTATTAGCGGTGATTATGTAAACGTAGGATTTGTTACCGGCAGCGGTACCACCACCGAAATTAAAGAATATGTTTTCAGCGACAGAGAACTGGTCTCAGGCGCTTATAGCTATCGCTTAAGACAGGTTGATTTTGACGGCAGATCAGAGTATTCACAGGTGGTAGAAACAGAAGTTTCTGCTCCGGCTGTATTTGAACTGAGTCAGAATTATCCAAACCCCTTCAACCCTTCAACCATTATTAATTTTAGTCTGGAATCAGACTCAAGAGTTAAGCTGTCTGTATATAACACACTCGGTCAGCAGGTTGCAGTTCTGGTGAATGGCTCAATGCAGGCAGGCGGTCACAGCGCTGAGTTTAGTGCAGCATCATTACCATCAGGTATTTATATTGCTCAGATTGAGGCAATTGACGCAGCAGGAAAGATTTTCCGTTCGGCTATCAAAATGACCCTGAACAAATAATCATCTTTAAGAAGCTTCTGTCTTCTTAGGGCTGATAGTTTTCATAAAAAAAGCAGTTTCCGCCCGCGGAGTGCTTATATTGTTCTTTGCAATTTTCGTATAATTTCTGACGGATGAAGAATCTGCTGCTTCAGCAGATTCTTCATCGCTTCAGGTTTAATTTCTATAATCATCAAATAAATAAAAGGAAGATTCAATGAAAAGAATGTTTTTACCACTTTTCATTCTTTTTGTGCTTTCTGTGAATCTGTTTTCACAGGACAGCAGAGAAGTTTCCCCGGATCTGAGAGGATTTACTCAGAACAACCCCACAGAAGCAATGTGGGATGTTGTGTTTGACGTAAGTCTTCAGGCAGCTACAGGAACTCTTGGCCACGCAGGTGTGGTCTGGATTCCTACCCTGCAGCAGTTTTGGGTTTCACGCTGGGCATCAGGAATGGTCATTGTTCTGAATGCTGCCGGCACCGCAGTTGACTCATTTACCACCCAGGGTTTTACAGGCACACGCGGCTTTACCTGGGACGGTCAATATGTTTACGCTGTTGCAGCAACAAATGCAATCAGACAAATTGATCCGGCCACCAGAGCAACTTTGTCAACCATAACTACTCCGACAACAGTTACTGGTCGTTTCGTTAGCTATGATCCTACGGCTGATGGCGGCAACGGCGGTTTCTGGATGGGTAACTGGAATGCCGGTAATCTTAATTATTACTTGGTCAGCAGAACAGGCGCTCAACTTGCCCAGATTGCTAATACAGCAATCACCGGTACCTATGGTCTTACCTGGGACGGTCGTTCACCAGGTGGTCCTTACCTTTGGGTATGGAGTCAGGGTACAGGAGCCAACACACCACAGAACCTGATTCAGATTAGTATTGCTACTGGTCAGCCAACCGGTGTTCAGAGAAACGTAACCGGTGACATTGGTGTTGGCGATGTTAACGCTATCGCAGGCGGTTTATTTATGTCAACCGATTTTGTTGCAGGTAAGCTGGTTATGGGCGGAGTTCTCCAGGGTACCCCAGACAGATTGTTCGCTTATGAAATCCTGACACTTGATGCAGGTGTTCTTCAGCCGTTTAATCTTACAAGCCCAATCTCTGGAGCTGTTATCACTTCATTCCCACATTCTTCTACTCCGGTAACCATCACGTGGGATACATCCAGAGCTGGTGCTTCATACAAATGGATATTTGGAACTCCGACTTTGCCAACCAGATTTTTCACCTTCCCCGCAGGTTCAAATTCATTTACTATGACACTTGGTCAGCTCGACCAGCTCCTCGCTGAGAATAATGTTGCGCCTGGTGGTACTGTGCCTGGTCAATGGGATGTGTGGGCGTTCAGAGGTAATGCTCCGAATTATGATTCCTTAAAGTCAGCCAACGGTCCTTGGAATATCTTTTTACAACGTGGACTTCCTGTTCTCAGCCCGTTTACTCTGGCAAATCCCGCTGACAACTCCACTATTGTTACTTCAGTTTTCAATGGTACACCTGTAAATATTAACTGGAACCGTTCAGGTGAAGGTGTTACATACAGGTGGAAATTCGGAACCGGATTGAAGGGCATAAATGCAGTAGTGCTTTCACTTCCTGCTAATGACGGCGGATATGATTCGAATCTCACGGTTATTAACAATTCTCTTGATGCCATTTTAGGCGGTCTCGGTGTTAATCCGGGTGACTCAATCAGCGGTCAGTGGGCTGTATGGGCTTACAATGGTGTTGATTCAGTTCGCTCAACTAATGTTTTTAATATTACCTTTAAAAGACAAGGCAGAGGCGATGTTGTTGTAGCATACGACTCAGCAAACACAGCATGCAGAGCTGCGAAAGATTCAGTTTCAGCATGGCT
>JADLAF010000023.1 GCA_020848375.1 Ignavibacteriaceae bacterium | reverse complement strand
TCGGGGGTTCATGTTTATAAAAATGGATGGAAATTACTGCCTGAAATTGATTATTTATATAGTGAACGAATAAGAGGGACGGGACATAACAACATATTCGTTGTTGGTCATCTGGGACTGGTGGCACATTTTAATGGGGTAAGTTGGAAAAACTATAGCATGTTTAGCAGCAGCACTGTTTTGATTGGATTACATGTAACCGAGAAAATGGTGCTAATTACAGGAATGCAAAACTCAATTGGTTTTATCGCATTAGGAAAAATGTATTAATACAAATTAAAAGAAAATATTTACTCTTCAATTTTAACGTATTCAATTTCATCGTAGTGGTTCTCTGCATTACTTGTTATATAGGCCACGCACAATCTTTACCGGGAAAGATACAAAATTTCTATTATTTGCCATATCAGAAATCATGTACCAATAATACAAGCCCTGAGAGTGCGGATTCAGGTTTGACTGATGACTACAAATACTGGCTCGCATCAGGCATATTTTTGCATCCGAAAGCGTTTGCCAGTAGTTCATTTAGTTATAACTTTTCGATAGGTGATTATTTTTATAAAGTGGGTGCATTAGGGCGGGGAGGTTTGCTTGGCAAAGGTGTTGGTAAGGACGGACTTAGATTTGAAGAGTATGATATATCCATCGGCAGGAGAGAAATGTCTGAATGGTTTATGTCAGGTTATTTTGCAGGGATATCTTATATAAATGGGAAGATAAAAAGAGGGGTGGAGCCGGAACCCTTTAGAACTATTGGTATTCAAACACAGGTTTATGGGTTATTCAGATTCGCAGATGAATTTGGTTTCGGAATAAGTATTTATGGTAACCTGAATAGCATAAGAAGCTTTTACGGCGGGGAGATATTGTTTACCATATCAAATGCGAAATGAGAAAGGTGGCTTAGGCGGCAAACACAGCAAACTAAACGCAAAGTAAGCTAAGTTTATCGCGAAGTTACGCAGAGTTTTAAACCAACCAATTTTATTCCCTTGTGTCATCCTGAGGAGTCAGAATAAAAATAAAAACCCCGGTCTTTGCCGGGGTTTTGTATAGAATTTGTACTGCCGGAATTTTACCGGCAATAATGGAGAATTATTTTACTGTAAGATTTTTTATTTTATTCAGATAATAGTTAACCATAAATCCGGTGCGGTTGCCCTGAGCGCTGTAAAGCAGCGCAAGTTCCTGAAAAGTGAAGCTGACGCCCTGTTTCATTAAAGCTAATTCTTCAAATGCTGCAATTGCCTGTGAAAAAAGCTTCTGGTCTTTCAGGTAGTAACCGGTAACTATCAGATAGGTGCTTTTATCAATCTTGCCGGATTTCAGACTGTTCTCGTACTCAGCAAGTGTTGTATTTATTTTTTCACTTCTTCCAGCATCAAACAGGGTGAACTGATTATTCACACGGCTGATATCCGGTTTTGCGGGAGCTTTTTCTTTGGGATATATATCCCAGTTGAACTCCTGCATTTCATCACTCAGAGTGAGAGCAAGCTCAGGTATCTGAACCATATTCATAATAAGACTTCTTCCCTTAAGCTCTTTACGGAGGATAACTTCTTCATCAGCATTAAGGATAATAAGCACATAATCTCTTTCCTCAGGTGCGATACCAGCGTTAGAGGAGTCAACCCAGCCGAAAGAAGGATTGGTTGTGCTTATGAAACCCATTGGGAATACTGCATTCACACCTTCGCCTCTGAAGTTTGCCGGAGTGAGAGATGCGATTTCATTCTTTCTGAGATTATTATAACCGTTTTTTGTTTTAAGCGAAACATCGGTATCGGT
This sequence comes from Ignavibacteriaceae bacterium, assembly GCA_020848375.1. Taxonomy (GTDB): domain Bacteria; phylum Bacteroidota; class Ignavibacteria; order Ignavibacteriales; family Ignavibacteriaceae; genus H2-BAC3. The sequence goes on along the minus strand of JADLAF010000023.1, from coordinate 7,264 downwards.
CACGGAACGAGTTGTTGAGCCGTCATTCTTTTTGCTGTCTGATGAACTGCTGCCAATGGTTATTTGTTCAGAGGCATTAAGAACCACCACAACGCCGTCCATAAAATAGATGGTAACTTTACCGTTTTTACCTGCCATAAGCAGATCATCTTTACCAAGCTCAGTGCCCAATGTTACGGTTTCTTTAGTCTCGCTTCCGGAGCGGAAAAGTGTCACATCCCCCTCAACACCGGTTATTAGAGCCACAGTTGATGACTGAAGCACCATCATAAAATTCAGGAGCAGTGCTGCTGCCCCTGCGATGAGATAAAATCTGAACTTCTTCATTTTTCTGACTTTTATTTAGATTCTGTAAATTCCGATACCTTTTACTTTACCGTCAAGAACCCAGAAAGCGATTCCGAGATTCTGATAATTGTAAACCAGGTATCCGCCTTCGGTGAGGACCTGTATCGGTCTGCCGAATTTGTTTATTACTTCTTCTACTGATGAACCGACATTTATGTTCCCGACTGACTCCAGACCCTTTTCAATTCTGTCAAAAACCAGCACATATTCAACTTTTCCTGCTTTGTCAAAACCGATAGTTATATTCGGGGTAAGATACTCCCACACATCGCCGCTTTTATCAGCAGTTTTATTATCCGGGGTCTGAAGCGTGTTCTTTACTTCCGTCTGATCATCATTCAGTTCAACACCAGCAAGTCCGAGATTATTGGTTGAGTAAACCGTTTTATCTTTTGGATTATTGTCATTTTTTGTGATTGTAGGCGCGTTTCCGGTCTTCAGAGCTTCAAGATTCTGACGGGCAATATCTGCATAATTACCTTCCGGCATAAGAACTAAGAAACGCTGCCATGCCTGAATAGCCAGGTCATTCTGCTTGTTCCACTGATAGGCCCAGGCGAGGTTATAATAACCCTGTGCATTCTGGTTGTCAATCTGGATTGCATTATCAAATGATTTGATTGCATCTTTTAAGTTGTTTTGCTCGACCAGTAAAAATCCTTTTGCAATGTGAGCTTCAAACAACTCAGCATCATACTTAAGTGCAAGATCAAGATTCGTTTTGGCTTTGGTATAATCTTTCGTGAATATGTTTATGAGAGCCAGGTTCACGTATGGCTGGGCATACTTCGGGTCAAGTTTGTTGGCTTTCTGAATGCTCTCAAGTGCGTCAGCAAAGTCCCGTGTCTGGAAGGTGTAATTTCCTCTGACCGGTTTATCAAAATTATCAGCAAAGAGTGAAACCTTACTTAATGATGCAGAAACCCAAAGGTCAAGCGTAACATCTTTTTCAGCTACAACGTTTATCATCTGTGCTACAGCAATGTTGTTGTATGCTTCTTTATAGTTTGGATACTTTTCAAGGAATTTACCGAATGCTTCCGCGGCTTCAGAGTAGTTACCCATGGTGATATAAAGCAGACCATAATCAAAGTGCTTTGCGTACTCATAATAGGTACCGATATTGATGAAGGCCTGAACAACACGTTGTGTGAAGTTAGGATGATCTGAGTAGTCAACATACAGGGGAGGATACTCGTAACCAAGGTTAGTCATTTTGTTAAACCAGTTAACACTTCCGAGAGGTGAGTAACCAGCGCGGAGAGCATAGAGGATGCCATATTTGTCAGCTTCATACTCCTGCTCGCGGGTGAATGCTTTCATTTTTTGGTCATCTTGGCTGGATATATTAAAGCGGGATTTAAATTCCTCTGCCTCGGTCGAGTGCTGCAGGAGCACATGTGAAAACTCGTGTGCAATAACAAAGGCAAGCTCGTTTACGCTTTCGGTCGTTTTAAATAGTCCCGTGAGGACGTACATATTTCCGTTTCCGAAGGCAAAAGCATTTGGTTCATCATTGTCAATGAGTTTGATGGTGAGCTTGTGTTCATTCGAATAGATATACTTGCTGATATTTTTAGCAATATCCTGAATCATTTTATCTTCGGCCGTACCTTTGATGATTTTACCGAATTCCTGTTCAACATATTTGTCTAAGTCGTTCCAGTTAAATTCATCCTTCTTCTGAGGGAAGACTGAAACAGTTAAAAGCATCAGAAATAGCAAAACTGTTTTTGCACTGAATGAAAATGACATTGTATTCTCCATGATGATTTTTAATAAATTCTATGATGATTATAGCCGACCAGGGCGAGTTTGGTTCCCGAAAAATCAGGAAATAGTTAAGAAATCCATGAGTTACACCTCACTTGTGAAGGAGATCACTGGAGAAGTGATTTCCTTTTTTCCTCAAGGATTGCAATTATTTCCTGATAACTTCCGCCTTTAGCTGAGTCAATCTGGTCAAGATACTTTTTGAGCTGTGGGTCAAAAGGGTAAATGCGCCTGATCTCCTTGATGATTTTATGTGTGTCCACGCCGGACTCCTCACCCGGTGTAAGACCACGGATAGTTGATTCAAGCTCAGAATAAGTAACAATTTTGGTTTCCTTAAGGATTGCATTCTGGGCGATATAGAGCTCATCGTAAGCACGTTTGACGTCATCAAGCTGCTTTTTAAGTTCTTCGCGGAGCAGGGCATTTTCCAGAGCGATTCCGGTGTTCACTGCCATGGCTGAAAGGAAGCTTTGATCTTCCCTGGTGAAGCAGCCATCCTTTTTATTGAGGATTTGAAACACGCCGATAACGTCACCTGTTATGTTCTTCATCGCCAGGCAGAGGATATTCCTGGTTATAAAGCCGGTTTTGATGTCAATTTCTTTATTGAACTTGGGGTGAGAGTAAGGGTCATCAATAATTTGTGCCTCACCTGAAATTGCTACTTCTCCAGCTATTCCGCGGTCCATCGGGAAACGGATTTCCTGCTTTTCGATACCGATACCTGATCTTGACCAAAGTTCCTTCTTTTTCCTGTCCACAATAAAAAGTGTTGCCCGCTCCGCGTTAAGTGCATCACTGGCCAGAACGATGATGCGATGAAGGAGGTCATCAAAATCTTTAACGGAGTTGAGGTCGCGGGACATTTCAAGCAGAACTGAGAGCTTTTTCCCCTCATAGGCCACATTTGAGACTTTCGGCTCAGCGGGGGGCGGGGACTGAATAATCTCAGAAACTTTTTCCGCAGGCATGAATCCCGGGGCAATTTTAGAGAGAGCTTCCTCTATTTTGTCTAACGTCAGGGGTTTCAGGATAAAATCAGCAATTTTTTCACCGAAAACAATATCGCGAGTATCATAAAAAAACTGAGAAACGACAAGGATAGGAGTTCCCGGGACCAGACCACTGAGCTGATCAACAAAATCAATCTCTGACATGACGGGTTGAGTTATCTCAACGATCAGCGCATCAAAATGAAGCCCCATCATTGAATCTAACGCTGTCCGTTTTTTCTCTTTAAATAGAACCTTTGCGCCAGTGGAGTTGGCTACTCCGAGGTAGATGCTCTCGGTTTCCCGGTTATCTGAGAAAACGGCGATCAGATTCAGACTTGACATGGTACATTTCTCATTTAGTTTTTTAACAATTCAGGCAGATCACTGCCAAATCAGCAAAATATATGAAACACAAACAGTTAAATTACAGCATTCAGGGCTACTTTACCAAAAACGTTTGACGATTATCAACAAAGAATTACTGACTATTTTTGCTTTAGCAGATAGTCCCAATAGCCGGGCTGACGTTTTAACTGTTTGTCGAACCAGGCAATAATCAGTTTTGTCCAGAAATCTCTTTTGTCATGTTCCAGGATGTGATGATCCTGTTTGTCAATTTCAATCAGCTCAACTTCCTTGCCGAGGATTTTAAGTGCCGTGTAAAAAGTCATGCTTTCACCCGGTGGGACGTTTGTATCTGAACTTCCATGCAGCAGAAGAAGAGGTGTTTTGACCTTATCAGCCGAAAAGACCGGGCTCTGGTCAACATAGATGTCTTTCCGGTTCCAAGGGTAGCTTTCCGCAGTGGCTACGGCTGAATAGAGGTAGCCCCAGTAACCGCCGCCCCAGTAGGAAGGGAGCAGACTGATGCCGGCGTGTGAAATAGCAGCGGCAAATATATCCGTTTTTGTCAGAAGTCTCATGGTTAAAAATCCGCCATACGAAGCTCCGATGCAGCCAATTTTGTCCTTTGCGATATACGGATGATTCGTTGTAAGATTATTAACCGCTCCTATTACTTCTTCTGAAGTAGTGTTGCCCCAGTCATTAACATGAAGGGCAGAGAATTCCTGACCATAACCTGTCGCGCCTGACGGCTGCACCACGTAAACAAAATAACCGTTGTTTGTCCAGAGATTTTTTGGATATCTGCCTTCAAAGTCCTGTGAAACCGGGGAGGTACCACCATAGTAGTTGACAATACAGGGGTATTTCTTGTCCGGACTAAAATCAACAGGAAAATAAAGCAACCCGTCTATTGACTTCCCCACTGGTGTGGTATAATTATAAACCTGAGTTTTCCCTTTTGCGAAACTGCTCTGATGCGGGGCGGGGTCATGCACTACTTTTGATGACCCGGATGAGTAATAATATGCTTTGCCGTGAACAGTGGCCCCGGAGCCGGTATATACAATACTGCCAGATTCAGATACCGATATATCATCAACTACTTCAACTGCAAGAGGCACACGTCTGAAATTGCGTGTCTTAACCGTATATTCATAATAAATCTGCATGCTGCCCTCCGTAACGGTCAGATGTATTATCCCTTTGCTGCGGTCTGTATATACACTGCCGACAGATGGGTTAAAATTCTTCGTAACCGGGTCAGCATTTTTTGTCTTAAGATTATAGATATACAACTGCGTGTCATAATCATTGGGTATCATACCCTCGGGTAGGTTAACCCCTGCCTGAGCAAACATGGAAGGACCGCCTGTATAGATGATTTCATCATCGGAAAGGTACTGAGCGGAGCGGTACCAGTCAAAAGTTTTTATGGTATCAATCTTTCCGGTGGCGGGGTAGAGTTCAACAGAGAACGTTCTTGAAAACGGTCTGTTTTCAAAATGATCTTCGCTGAAACTCAGCAATAGTTTCTGACCGCCAGGCGATATATCATGCAGACGGAGTGAATTATCAAAGTCAGCGAGCAGGTGCTCCTGTCCGGAGTTCAAATCAAGCAGAATGAGTTTGTTTTTACTGTTTGCCCAGGGCCAGCGGTCATTAGGGCTGGTATATCTCTTAAAAGATTTTGCCTCATCTTTTGACCGAACTGATTTTGATATATATAAAATCCTGCCGTTATCCGAAACCTGATATGACTCCAGATCAGTGATACCCCTGTAGAGGAGTGCGTTGTTACCTGATGAGGGGAAGTACTGCCTGATATTGGTTTCAGAGCCGTTTGATTCGGTATAGATAAAACTTTCCGGCTGTGAGTTAATCCAGCGAGTGCGCCCCATTGCTGAGGACTGGGGGAATACGGTGATCAGTTTCTGGCTCTGCGCTTCATAAAGATATAAAGAAAAATCATTCTTTTTATTAACCGCGTTATATTTGCTTACTGATACCGCGGTGTATTTGCCCGATTTTGAAATTGTGGCAGAAGATATTTTCTCATCATCAAGCAACTGATAAGTTGTTAACCGTTTTATGGGCTTTAGTGCAAATCTGAAATCTTCTTCAAATGCTTCCTCAGTGTTCAACGCAATTGAAATGCTTTTCTCAGCTTCATCCGGCGTAAGGATGCATCGGATAAGAACCCAATGCGTACCCGCTGGGAGGGAAGTCTTTTCCGAATGTGAGACCAATGAGTCGGGCACACCGGCTTTGGAAGTGATAAGTGCTTTTTGATTTACGAACAGGACAAAACCTGCATCAGATTCTGCCGCTATTGTTGCCGGCACAAATGAATCGGTCACAATAAAAAAACTTAACCAGACTTCAGCTATTGCCCCTGTTGTATTTTTCAGTGAAAATTTTCCTTCACTCTTTGCTGCTGCTTCTTTCCATGACTGATATAACGGGTTCGCTGATTTGCCAGTAACCGGATCAATATCGTTAAATGCAATTTCGGTATGTTTTAGCAGCAGGGTGATTTTTTCCGTCAGCTCTTGTTGTTTCTTAACAAACGGCTGCGGAAGCTTAAAATAATCAGACTGCAGAACGTTTTGCAGTTCACCGTTATCCTGTGCGCCGAGGGAACAAGTAATGCTGAAAAATATTACAACAAAAATTTTAAGACATTGTCTCATATTCTAAAATGATTCCTGTTAATTAATAAATTCGTTTATCAGGTCTTTTATTTCAAAGATATATTCACCTTCAGCAGTGTGAGATTTTTTCATACTGCTCAGTTCCGCGAAAAGCTCTGCTTTTGATTGATAATTTTTAAGATAATAAGATTTAATCATGTTCTTGTTTTTTATCATCCAGTTCATGCTGATCTTCATTTTCTCAAGGTCTTCATCGTCAGGAATATTCCGCCTCTGAACAATTCCGGAAAAATAGTCATCAAGCGCGGTAAAAAACTGAGAACTGTCACTCAGCAGATAGTCCTTTATATATACTTTTCCTTCAAGGAAGAGAATTACATCCTGGGCATGCTGTCCGTTCACCAGGATCAGGGCATTGGCGGCATTAACCGGCTCAGAAAGCAGGGATGATTTATGAATCTGCGACAGCATAAGTTCGATAATTGCTTTTAGTTCACCTGCCTGCTCAAACAGGAGAGCGTCTGACAAACGCTTCATCTTGTTGATCAGAACGGAAAGCCGGTCATTGTTCTTACCTTCAAGAAAATTATAAACCGCTTTAAGCTCATCATCATAGAGGGGCTGGTTCTTGTTTTCGCAGGGTGCAGTGCACCGCTCTATTTCAGCAAGGTAACATCTTCTTCCTTTTTTCAGTTCAGCGTCTTTACATTCACGGAGCTGAAATGCTTTGTCAACAATTTCCAGTACCTGCTGCGCTTTTTTTCTGGAGATGAACAACCCAAAATAATCATTACCGTCAAAATCGAAAGAGCTGACTATTTCAGGGCGGGGGAAGGGGATATCCCGCCTGATTTTGAGGTAGTATTTATTGCCATACTCCGTTAACATCACGTTGTGTTTAGGTTTAAGCGTTTTAATCATTTCCGCCTCGGTCAGAAACGCTGTCAGCTCAGTGTTGCAGGGTTCAATTTTTAGTTTTTTTGCGGTGCGGAGGAGCTTTTTGCTTTTTGACGGGGCGGTTCCTGAGAAATAGGATTTTAACCGGTCACGGAGAGATTTTGCCTTGCCGATATACACCGGTTTATTAACTCTGTCCAAAAAATAATAAACGCCCGGGGCATCCGGAACGCCACTGATGGTTTCGAC